>CAZNXR010000073.1:0-8431 GCA_964576815.1 uncultured Caulobacterales bacterium
TTCAACCTCGTCATCTATCCGGTGACGACGCTGCGCCTTGCGATGTTCGGCGCGGAGAGGGGCCTCGACGCCATCCTCAAGGACGGCGACCAGAACGGCGTCCTCGACATCATGCAGCACCGGCGCGACCTTTATGACCTGCTGCGCTATCACGACTACAATCAGTTCGATCAGTCGATCTATAATTTCCAGGTCGGCGACACGCCTAAAGCTTAGGGAGGCACCATGTCGGAAGAAGTCAAATACGGTCTCGCCGGCGTCGTTGCAGACGACACCGCCGTGTCGAAGGTGATGCCGGAGACGAACTCGCTCACCTATCGCGGCTACGCGGTGCAGGACCTCGCGACCAAGTGCCGGTGGGAGGAGGTCGCCTATCTCATCTGGAACAAGGAGCTGCCGACAAAGGCCGAGCTTGACGCGTTCAACGCGCATGAAAAGAGCGAACGCGGGCTTTCGCCCGACATGCTCAAATTGATCCGCATGCTGAACCCCAAGGCGCATCCGATGGACACGCTGCGGACTGCGATTTCCTTCATGGGGCAGGCGGACAGTTCGACGGAGGATTCTTCGCCGGGCGGCCTCTACGCCAAGTCTGTCCGCATGTTCGCGCAAATCCCGGAAATGGTCGCGGCGGATTTCCGGATCCGGAACGGCAAGGAGCCGATCCCGACGACGAAGGATCTCGGCTTCTGCGAGAACTTCTTCCACATGTGCTTCGGCAAGGTTCCGGCCCCCGAAATCGTGAAGTGCTTCGACATTTCGATGACCCTTTACGCCGAGCACTCCTTCAACGCCTCGACCTTCACGGCGCGCACGATCGCCTCGTCGCTTTCCGACATCTACTCGGCGGTCGTCGGCGGCGTCGGATCGTTGAAAGGACCGCTGCACGGCGGGGCGAACGAAGCCGTCATGCACATGCTGAAGGAAGTCGGCAGCGCGAAGAACGCGGAAGCCTGGATGATGGACGCGCTCGCTAGGAAGCGGAACATCATGGGCTTCGGCCATCGTGTCTACAAGCGCGGCGACAGCCGCGTGCCGACGATGACCGACGCTTTCCGGAAGATGGTCGATGTCATCGGCACGGCGGAAGCGAAAGAGTTCTGGGAGATGAGCCGCATTCTCGACGCGACGATGGTGCGCGAGAAGAACATCTACCCGAACCTCGATTTTCCGACGGGGCCCGCCTACTACCTGATGGGCTTCGATATCCCGATATTCACGCCGATCTTCGTCGTCAGCCGCATCACCGGATGGACTGCGCATGTGATCGAGCAGCGCGCGGCGAACAAACTCGTCCGGCCGCTGTCGAACTATAACGGCGTGCCGCAGCGGGACGTTGCGCCGATCGAGAAGCGGTGACGGCGCAGGACAAGGCATTGATTGCATCATCATTCGATGATAGAAATCGTGCCCTAGGAGACGTAACGTGAGAACAACCCTCGCTCTCGACGACGACCTCGTCGCCCGCGCCGAGGCGCTGACGGGGCTGAAGGAGAAGGCCCCGCTGGTGCGGGAAGCTCTGAAGGCGTTGATCGCGCGCGAAAGCGCGCTGCGCCTCGCCCGCCTCGGCGGCGCCGACGCCAAGGCCGCTGCGCCGAAGCGTCGCCGGCCCGCAGCGCGATGATCCTCGTCGACACCTCGGTTTGGATCGATCATTTGCGCAAGTCCGACGCCGCGCTCGTTCGCCTTCTTGAAGACGGCGCCGTTGCAACCCATCCTTTCGTCGTCGGCGAAATCGCGCTTGGTTCGGTGAAGCGCAGGGAGGCGGTGCTTGAGGGCCTTGCCGGTCTTCCTTCGGTCGCGGTCGCGACGGATGACGAGACGCTGGCCTTCATCGAGTCCGCTTCGCTCGCCGGGTCCGGCGTCGGCTATCTTGATGCGCATCTCCTCGCGGCCGTCCGCTTGACGCCGGAAGCAAGGCTGTGGACGCGCGACAAGGGATTGAGATCGGCGGCCGATGCGCTCGGCCTGTCGGCGGGTGAGGGATAGATGGCGTCGAAGCAGAGAAAATCCGCCCCCGGAGGACAGCGACAAGGCGCGGCCAAGGCGACTGCCGACGCCCGCGCCCGCGCCGAAGCCGCGGTGAAGGAACTTATCCGCTGGGCGGGCGACGATCCGGCGCGCGAAGGGCTTCTCGACACGCCCAAGCGCGTCATCGACGCCTATCTCGAATATTTCCGCGGTTATGCGGAAGATCCGGACGCATACCTCAAGCGCACCTTCGAACAGGTCGGCGGCTATGACGAGATCGTGCTCTTGCGCGATATTCCGTTTCACTCGCACTGCGAGCATCACATGGCGCCGATCATCGGCAAGGCGCATGTCGGCTATCTGCCGCGCGCGCGCGTCGTCGGCATTTCGAAGCTTGCGCGCGTCGTCCACGCCTACGCCAAGCGCCTGCAGGTGCAGGAGCGGATGACGGCGGAAATCGCCGACTGCATCGAGCGCGTGCTGGAGCCCCTCGGGGTCGCGGTCGTCATCGAGGCGACTCATGCCTGCATGACCTGCCGCGGGGTTGAAACGCCCGGCGTCATCATGATGACGAGCCGGATGATGGGCGTCTTCCGCGACGACCCGCGCAGCCGGGCGGAAGTGTTGAAACTGATGGGTTTTGGTTGACGGGGTGAATGGTGAATGGTGAATGGCGAATTGAAGCGAGCTGTCGCCGGGCGCGCCGCCCGTTCACTATTCACGATTGACCATTCACGTCCTTCAGGAGCCTCCCCATGCCCTACCAGACCATCCTTTCCGAAACGGACGGCGACGTCGCGATCATCACGCTCAACCGGCCGGAGGCGCTCAACGCTTTCTCTAACCAGCTGATGGATGAGCTGACGGACGCGCTGAAAAAGCACGAGGCCGACGACGATGTCGGCTGCATCGTCATCACCGGTTCGGAAAAGGCGTTCGCCGCCGGCGCCGACATCAAGGAAATGGCGACGAAGACCTACATGGAGGTCTTCAACGAGCAATTCATCACGCGCAACTGGGAAGAAACGACGCGCTGCCGCAAGCCCGTCATCGCGGCGGTGTCGGGCTACGCGCTCGGCGGCGGCTGCGAACTTGCGCTTATGTGCGACTTCATCATCGCCGCAGACAACGCGAAGTTCGGCCAGCCGGAAATCACCATCGGCGCGATGCCGGGCGCCGGCGGCACGCAGCGGCTCGCGCGGTTCATCGGCAAGTCGAAGGCGATGGACATGTGCCTGACGGGGCGCATGATGGATGCGGCCGAAGCCGAGCGCTGCGGCCTCGTCAGCCGCATCGTGCCGAAGGGCGAACTCCGCGCCGAAGCGATCAGGACGGCGAAGCTCATCGCCGGCTTCTCGCGCCCGATCGTCATGCTGACGAAGGACGCCGTCAACCGCGCCTATGAACTTCCCCTGACGGAGGGCGTGCGGTTCGAGCGGCGCGTCTTCCATTCGATCTTCGGCACCGAAGACCAGCAGGAAGGCATGGCCGCCTTCGTCGAAAAGCGGAAACCGGTGTTCAAGAATCGTTAAGGGTGCGGGCCCGCGGCTCCCTTCTTTCTCGCTGGTTAACACGACTTTAGCCCTTGGCGGTCTAGCGTCCTCGTTTCGGAGGAAGCTGTGCGCGCGCTCACCCGCAATGACCGGACGACCTCGTCCCTGATGGCCGATTTCGCCGCCGGCATGGCCGAAGCGGCGGCGGTGCGCCGTGCGGGGCTCGCGGCGAACGCCGCGCGCGCGGCCGCGGAGATGTCGATCAAGGCGCGGTCGGAATTCCTCGCCAACATGAATCACGAGCTGCGGACGCCGCTCAACGCCATCATCGGCTTCGCCTCGATGCTGAAAGACACGGCGACCTACACGCTGACCGAAGAGCAGCGCGGCGCCTACGCCGACTATATCCTTCAGTCTGCGGACCTTCTCCTCGGCCACATCAACACGCTGTTGGAGGCGGCCGCTCTCGACGGCGGCGAACTGACGCTTGAGCCGGCGACGATCGATCTCGCCGCCGCGCTCGCCGACGCCGTCAAGCGCGCCAAGATCGCCGCCGACGCCGGCAAGGTCGAGTTTGAGATCAAGTCCGACGCCGGCGCCGGGCCCGGCGGCTGGGGCGATCCGGTGCGCCTGTCGCAGGCGCTCGACCACATTGTCCGCACCGCAATCCGGTTCTCGCCGGAAGGCGGGCGCATTCTCGTGCGCGCCTCCGCCGACAAGGAAGGCTGGGGCGAAATCGCCGTGCGCGATCACGGCGCGGGCCTCAGCCCGGAAGAAATCGAAAAAGCGCTGACGGCGTTCAGCGGCGTTCATCGGGGGCTCGACCGGTCCTTCGCGGGGCCGGGCATCGGTCTTGCGATCGCCAAGAGCTTCATTGAGCTGCAGGGCGGACGTTTCGCCATCAAGAGCCGGCCGGGCGAGGGGACGCTCGTCCGGATTGCGCTGCCGCCGCCGGCGCCCGCCGCGATGCGGCTCGCCGGATAGGATTTGCTGGAGAGGGACATGTCGCAGACCGCCGCCGAAAATCCGAACGCCGCAAAAGCCGGCGCGCCCGCACCCGCCCAGCCCGCCGCGCCCGCTACGAGCGCCAAGCGCAAGCTGCGCGTCGGCGAGGTTGTCTCCGTCAACGGCAGCCATGCGCTCGTCATGCTCGACGAGGACCGCCCGGAGCTTGACCGCATCCACAAGCCGCAGCTCGGCGCCATTCTCGCGGTCGACACCGGAACCTGCATCGTGCTCGGCCTCGTCTCGGCGATGAGCGTGCCGGCGCCCTCGCTCGATGCGACGGGCAAGGACCTCAGGCTCATCGAGCTTGAACTGATCGGCGAATTCACCAAGCCGACGCCGAAGGCGCCGGCGCGCTTCCGCCGCGGCGTCTCGACCTATCCGACGCTCCATGACGAAGTGCAGCTCGCCGCGCGCGAGGAGCTTGCGGCCCTTTTCGCCGCCAACGGGTCGGCGAGCGTGCGCATCGGCGTCGTCAAGCAGGATGCGGCGATCCCGGCGACGGTGTCGGTCAACGACCTCTTCTCGCGCCACTGCGCCATTCTCGGCACGACAGGCGCCGGCAAATCCTGCGCTATCACCCTGATGCTGCTCGCGGTGCTGGAGCGGTACAAGAACGGGCACATCGTCATCCTCGATCCGCACAATGAGTATTCGCATTCCTTCGGCGACCGCGCGGTCGTTTTCGACACCTCGAATCTGACGCTTCCCTACTGGATGCTGACCTTCGACGAACTCGTCGAGATTCTTTATCCGGGGCGGGTCAATTGCGCCGACGAGATTGAAATTCTCGCCGACTTCATCCCGACAGCGAAGAAGATGAACTTGTCGAACTCGGCCTCCGGCGTGAAGCTGCTCGCCGGCGGGCGCGGCGACACCGGGACGGTGACGGTCGACACGCCGCTTCCCTACCGGATATCCGAGCTCTTGACGCTGATCGACAAGACGCTCGGCTCGCTCGACAATTCGCGCACGACGGCGCCCTACAAGCGCCTGCGCGCGCGCCTTCACGGCATCAGCCAGGATGCGCGCTACAATTTCATGTTCGGCGGCCTCACCGTGCAGGACACAATGTCCGATTTCCTCGGACAACTGTTCCGCATTCCGGTCGAGGGCGCGCCGGTCTCGATCATCGAGCTTGGCGGCCTCCCCGTGGAGGTCGCGCAAGTGATCGTGTCGGTCGTCACGCGCCTCGCCTTCGAATTCGGCCTGTGGAGCCATGGCGCGGCGCCGCTTGCGATCATCGTCGAGGATGCGCATCGCTACGCCCCCGCCAAGGAAAACGCCGGCTTCGGCCCGACCCGAAAGGCGCTTGTCCGCATCGCCAAGGAAGGCCGCAAGGTCGGGGTGTCGCTGTGGGTCGCCTCGCAGCGGCCGACCGAGCTTGACGGCACCATCCTGTCCCAGTGCAACACGATCTTCGCGATGCGCCTTGCGAACCAGGCGGACCAGGAAGCGCTGCGCGCCGCCGTTCCGGACGCCTCGACCAGTCTTCTCTCCTGCCTTCCCTCGCTCGGCCTCGGCGAGGCGATCGCCGTCGGCGAGGGCGTGCCGCTGCCGACGCGCATCCGCTTCGACGCGCTGCCGCGCGAAGCCGTGCCGCGGAGCCTCACCGCGAGCTTCACCGACGGCTGGTCGGTCGATGTCGACGACAAGGCCTTCATCGCGCGCATCGTCGAGCAATGGCGCGCCCAGAAGATGCTGATCCCCGAAGTCTGACGCCTTGCACGCGCAGGGGCCTGCCCGCATGCTGCGCACGGAGGGTCCCGATGATTCGTGCTGTTTTCGCCGCCTTTGCGTTCTTCGCCGCCGGCCATGCGCTGGCCGCCGGGCCGATCACCATCGTCATTCACGGCGGCGCCGGCGCGCTGGAAAAAGGCCGCTACAGCGAGGCCGAGGAAGCCGCCTACAAGGCGGCGCTCAACGCCGCGCTCGACGCCGGCTACGGCGTGCTTGAAAAAGGCGGGTCGTCTCTCGACGCTGTCGTCGCTGCGATCACGCTCCTTGAAGATTCGCCGCTCTTCAACGCCGGGCGCGGCGCCGTCTTCACCTATGACGGCAAGAACGAGCTCGACGCCTCGATCATGGACGGCGCGACCGGAAAGGCGGGCGCCGCCGCCGGTCTTGCGCATGTGAAGAACCCGATCCGCCTTGCGCGTCTCATCATGGAGAAATCGCCGCATGTGATGATGGTCGGCGCGGGCGCCGAGGAATTCGCCAAGGAGCAGCAGCTCGTCATGGTGCGCCGCTCCTATTTCCGCACCGAAGCGCGCTGGCGCGCCTATAAGGAGGCGCTCGCAATCGAGAAGGTGAAAAAAGGCGCCGGCCTGCCGCACGATGTCAAATATGGAACGGTCGGCGCCGTCGCGCTCGACGCGGCAGGGAACATCGCGGCCGGCACCTCGACCGGCGGCATGACGCTGAAGCGCTGGGGCCGCGTCGGCGATGCGCCGATTATCGGCGCCGGGACTTTCGCCGACAACAAATCCTGCGCCGTCTCCGCCACCGGCTGGGGCGAATACTTCATCCGCCTCACCATCGCGCGCGATATCTGCGCGCAGGTCGAATATGGCGGCAAGACGATCGCGGAGGCGACGACGGACGTCATCCACAATCGCCTGCAAAAATCGGGCGGCGACGGCGGCGTCATCGTGCTGGCGCCGGACGGCGCCTACGTCATGGACTTCAACTCCGCCGGCATGTTCCGGGCTGTCCGGCAGGGCGACCGGCGCGAAGTGGCGATCTACCGGGAGTAGCCCTGCAGCGTCGTTGACGCGCACGCCGGCCGGTATTACTTTACGCGGAAAGTAATGGAGGCTTTTATGGAGTCGACGCTCACCGAAAAAGGCCAGGCCACCATACCAAAGGCAATACGCGACCATCTCGGCCTCAAACCCGGCGATCATGTGAAGTTCTTCCGCATGCCGGACGGCCGCGTGGTCCTGATGCCCAAACGGCCCGTCGCCGCGCTGCGCGGCATCCTGAAATCGCGCCGCGGCGCGGTGTCGATCGAGGAGATGAATGCGGCGATCGTGGAAGGCGCGGCGGGGCGCAAAGCGAAGCGCCGAGCCTGACGGTGATCGGCGTCGACACCAACGTCCTTGTCCGCCATCTGACGCAGGATGATAGCGCGCAGGCCGCGCGCGCCTCGAAATTTCTTGAACGCGCGCTGACGCCGGCGGCTCCCGGGTTCATCAGCATCGTCACGGTCATGGAAACCGTTTGGGTGCTGAAGCGGGCCTACCGGTTCGCCGCCGAGGAAATCGCCGTCGCGGTGGAGGGTCTTCTCGCCGCCGATACGCTCGTTGTGGAGCACGAAGAACAAGTGTTCGAAGCGGCGAACCACATGGTTGAGTTCGGCGCCGATTTCGCCGATGCGCTTGTCGCATCGCTCTGCCGCAGCGCTGGCTGCGCGCGCGTCATGACATTTGACCGAAAGGCGGCGCGCCTGCCGGGCTTCGAGTTGTTGTAGGAACTGCGCCTCCGCGTTGTCCTGCATGTGAAGAGACGCTTGCGCGACGTGCGCAGCTATGGGGCGCCGGCCGGCGCGGAGAGTCAAATGGACGTCAATCGCAGAATTTTTCTGGGGTCCGCCGTCGCGGCGGCGGGCGGCGTATCTTATGCGGGCGCCGGCGCAGCGCGCGCGACGCAGGCCGAGGGCGGCGGCAAGGCGGAAAAACGCGCGCTGAAACTCATCGAGTCCTACATGGCCGAGCATCGCGCCGCGTGGGGGCTTCCCGGCATGACGCTCGCCGTCGTTACGCGGGACGGCTTTGCCGGTTTTGCGCAATCGGGCCTGGCCGATGTCGAGCGCGGGATCGAGGTGCGGCCCGATCATCTTTTCCAGATCGGCTCGATTTCGAAGTTGTTCACAGCGCTTGGCTGCTGGTCGCTGATCGACGAAGGAAAGCTGTCGCCGGAAACGGGCCTGTCGGCGGCGCTCGCCGGATTCTCCGTGCACG
>CAZNXR010000074.1:0-8428 GCA_964576815.1 uncultured Caulobacterales bacterium
GGCCCCGCCTCCGCCAAAATCTGTTAGCCGTCAGGTGTTGAGGAAAACCGGCAACCGCGAACGCGGGTGCGGCCTCGGATCACCGCGTCAGCGGCTTGTATTTGATCCGGTGCGGGATGTCCGCATCCGGCCCGAGGCGCCGTCTCTTGTCTTCCGTATAGGCCGCGAAATTCCCCTCGAACCATTCGACATGGCTGTCGCCCTCGAAGGCGAGGATGTGCGTCGCGATGCGGTCGAGGAACCAACGGTCGTGGCTGATGATCACCGCGCAGCCCGCGAAATCCTCCAGCGCCCGTTCAAGCTCGCGCAGCGTATCGACGTCGAGATCGTTGGTCGGCTCGTCGAGGAGGAGGAGGTTCGCCCCTTCCGTCAGCATCTTGGCGAGCTGGACGCGATTGCGCTCGCCGCCCGAGAGATTGCCGACTTTTTTCTGCTGGTCGCCGCCCTTGAAGTTGAACCAGCCGACATAGGCCCGGCTCGGCATTTCGCGGTTGCCGAGCTTGATGACGTCGAGCCCGCCGGAGATTTCCTCCCAGACATTCTTGTTCGGCGATAGATCGTCGCGCGTCTGGTCGATATGGCCGAGCTTGACCGTTTCCCCGATGCGCAAGCTCCCGCCGTCCGGCGTCTCCTGCCCCGTCAGCATGCGGAACAACGTCGTCTTGCCGGCGCCGTTGGGACCGATGACCCCGACAATGCCGCCCGGCGGCAGCTGAAACGACAACCCGTCGATGAGGAGCTTGTCGCCGAACGCTTTCTTGAGATTTTCCGCCTCGATGACGACGCCGCCGAGACGGGGGCCGGGCGGGATCTGGATCTGTGCGATGTTGATGTCTTCCTTGCCGGCCTTGGCCAGCAAATCGTCATAGGCGTTGATGCGCGCTTTCGACTTCGCCTGCCGGGCTTTCGGCGAGGCGCTGATCCATTCCGATTCGCGGTCGAGGGTTTTCTTGCGGTTTCCTTCTTCGTTCTTTTCCTGTTCGAGGCGCTTGCGCTTGGCTTCCAGCCACGAGGAATAATTGCCCTCGTGCGGAATGCCGCGGCCGCGGTCGAGTTCGAGCACCCAGCCCGTGACATTGTCGAGGAAATAGCGGTCGTGCGTGACGATGATCACCGCGCCCGGATATTCGCGCAGGTGGTTTTCAAGCCAGGCGACGGACTCGGCGTCGAGGTGGTTGGTCGGTTCGTCGAGCAGCAGAAGGTCCGGCTTCGACAGGAGGAGGCGTGCAAGCGCCACGCGCCGCTTTTCGCCGCCGGAAAGCTTGTCGACCTTCCAGTCGCCGGGCGGGCAGCGCAGCGCTTCCATCGCCATTTCGATTTTCGAATCGATGTCCCAGCCGTCGGCGGCGTCGATCTCCTCCTGGAGCTTCGACATCTTCTCCATCAGCGCGTCGGAGTAATCCTCAGCCATCTCAGCCGAGACCGCGTTGAAAGCGTCGATCTTCTCCTTGATGGGCCCGAGACCCTCCATGACATTCTCGAAGACGGACTTCGCGGTATCGAGTTGCGGCTCCTGCGGCAGGAAGCCGACCCGCGCGCCGTCGGCGGGATAGGCTTCGCCCGAAAACTCCTTGTCGAGGCCCGCCATGATCCGCAGCAGCGTCGATTTTCCCGAGCCGTTGACCCCGACAATCCCGATCTTGGCGTCCGGGTAGAACTGCAAATAGATGTTTTCGAGCACCTTTTTCCCGCCCGTATAGGCCTTGGTCAGCCCTTGCATGAAATAGATGTACTGATACTTCGCCATTGGGTTTTCGGCCTCGATTGCGCCCTTCCGGGCGCCCCTTCCGGTTGTGGGACGTTGCTTCGATGAAACAGGCGGGGGTCTTATCGCGGCCCCCGCGGCCTTTCAACGCCGCCTAAAGCTTTCCCGATCCCCGCCGATCCTTATATAGGTTTTGAGCGCGCGGTTGTCGGGTCGCGGAAGCGAGGGGAATAGGTCATGGCAGGCTATGTTGAAAAGTCGCTCCCGCCGGGCGAACGCATTGTCCACCGGGTGAACTTCAACTGGACCTTCAGCTTCTTTCCCGTCCTATGGTTCGCCTTCGGCTCGGCGCCGATCGTTATGTACGCGATGCTGCAGTTCGGGTCGGGGATTCCCTATGCGGACCTTCGAGTCGGTTGGTGGTTTGTTCTCAGCGCCTTTGTCACCGGCGCGATCATTCTCCTCAACCACTTGATCATCCTGTGGACGACGGAGATCGCAGTCACCACCTATCGCTTCGTTTACAAGCGCGGATTCATTTCACGGAACACGCAAGAGGTTTCGCTAAACAAGATCGAGGAAATCGTCCTGCAGCAGTCGGTCTGGGGCCGCGTTTTCGGCTATGGCAAGCTGACGATCCGCGGGACCGGCGTCGGCGTCATCGATCTCCCGGATGTCGATAATCCCATCGAAGTCCGTCGGGTCATTGAGCAAACGAAAGCCGACCTCAGAAGAACGTCGCTCGACGACCGATCCGGCGACGACGACTAGGCATTTGCCCCCACCCGTCGATCTTCGCGCCTTTATCCCCGCCGCCGCGGACGGTTCCTTCGCCGCGCTCCTCGACCTTGCGCCTTGGGAGATCACGTCGCGCGCGAATGCGATCGTCACCCGCGCGATCGCCGGCCTCACCGGTTACGACATCGCCGACGGCGTTGCGATCCATCGCAAGGCGACGGTCGAAAAGGGCGCGATCGTCAAGGGACCGGCGATCATCGGGCCCGGATGCTTCGTCGCTGCGACCGCCTATCTTCGCGACGGCGTCTTCCTCGACGAGGATTGCATCGTGGGCCCCGCTTGCGAGCTGAAATCGGTTTTTATGTTGAAAGGCTCGAAGGTCGCGCACCTGTCCTTCGCGGGCGATACGATCATCGGCGCCGGCGCCAATATCGAGGCCGGCGCGATCATCGCCAATTACCGCAACGAGCGCGCGGACAAGCGCATTCGCATAAAGGCGGGCGACTGGATCATCGATACCGGCGTCGACAAATTCGGCGCGCTCATCGGTGATGATGCGCGCATCGGCGCTGGCGCCGTCATCGCGCCGGGCGCGCTGATCGCTAAGGGGGAAATCGTGGCGAGGCTTGCGCTGGTCAATCAGGCGGCGGCGCCAGAAGCGCTTAATCGGAAAAAGGATTGACGATTTCGAGGTTCAATTCTTGAAAATCGCGCGCATTTCGGGTGACGAGCACGCAACCGTTTAAGGCGGCGGTGGCGGCGATGAGCGAGTCGGCAAGGTGCATGGTCGTTCCCTGCCGGGCTGCGACCGCCCGAATTTTTCCAGCCCTCGCTGCTTCGGCTTCCCTGACAGCAAGTATTGAATCCGTATACAGACGGTTCAGATTTTCGATTGACTCAATGATTGATTTGCGACGGGCTCCGTCCGGAAGTCGGTGGGCGCCATAAATCAGCTCGTGCAAGGTGATGACTGAAATCGCGGCGTTCTCAACTTCAGCGAGAAACGCCGTCACTTTGGCGTCTGGGCGCGGCCGCATGCCTTCGGAAACGACATTGGTGTCGAGAAGATACGTCGTCACTTGTTTTCATCAGCAAACGGAACGGCGCGGGGCGGGTCGCGCCGATCGAGCGGCGGCAGATCGATCCGCGGCATGTCTTCGAGCAGCCATCGGCCAAGCGGCTTCTTGGGGGAGCTGATCCGCTCCCATTCCTCGCTGCTGACGACAACGAAATGATCGCGCGCGCCGATCCGTTGCGGCCCCTCGGTCCGAGCGCGACGCAAGAGCTCGGATAGCCTCGCTTTCGCCTCTGCGACTGTCCAAACATGAGCGACCATCGGCGACCTCTGCCTATTATGGTCCACACTAGTCTAGATTTACGTCGATTGCAAGCAAGAGTCGGCCAGACTAACCGACGAACGCCCGCTCGATGACGAAGTGTCCGGGCTTGGCGTTCGAGCCTTCGTCAAAACCGAGGCCCTCGAACCGGCGGGCAAGGTCCTTGATCATCTCCATCGAGCCGCACAGCATCACCCGGTCGATCGCCGGGTTGAACGCCGCGGCGCCCGTAACGCCGGCGAAAATCTCGCGGGTGTCGATCAGATCGCCGATGCGTCCTTGCGTCGGGAAGGGCTCGCGCGTCACCGTCGGGCGATAGATGAGCTGCTCTTTCGCGAGCGGCCCGATGAACTCATCGTCGCCGAAGCGGCCTTCGAGCAAATCGCGGTAGGCGAGGTCCGACACCGTGCGAACGGAGTGGACGACCACGACCTCGCGGAAGCGCTCGTAGATTTCAGGGTCGCGAATGAGGCTCATAAAGGGCGCAAGGCCGGTGCCGGTGGCGAGAAGGAACAGCCGCGCCCCCGGCAACAACGCGTCTGCGACCAGCGTGCCGGTAGGCTTGCGACCAAGGAACACCGTGTCGCCCGGCTGTATTTTCTGCAGCTTTGAGGTCAGCGGCCCGTCCGGAACCTTGATCGACAGGAACTCCAGCTCATCGGCCCAGTCCGGGCTGGCGATCGAATAGGCGCGCAGGATCGGCTTGGCTTCGCCCGGCAGCCCCAGCATGACAAACTCGCCGGAGCGGAAGCGGAAGGACTGCGGCCGGGTCAGCGAAAAGCTGAACAGGAAATCGTTCCAGTGGCGGATCGACAGCGCCGTCTCGACGCTGAGCGCGGCGGACGGCTGCAGGCCGGGACGGAGGACGGGGGCGGCGACATTCATGTGCGGACCACGGAAGAAACGCAAATTTACGCAAGTGCAGCATGGCCAGACCACAGCGCCGCGCCAAAAGAAAGCCCTCACTGCCGGCGTTCTGGATCAGAATTTTTGAAGGCATAATGAGCCGATCGCGATCAATGCCGCCGGAACAGAAGCCCGCGATAGCCCGCGGTCGCGTCGAAAGGCGCCCACGCCCCCTCGCCTTGCGCCAGGCGGTCGGCGATCAGGAAGACGACGAGCGGATTGACGCCGAGCCCGAAATGGCTCGCCGGGACTTCGATGTTCTCCGTCTGTGCGTTGCGCCCGTCCGGCGCCTGCAACGATCCGCGCCAGGCGACGACGCCGTCAGTTCTGGAGAAGATCGAGGTCGTCGGGACCGGCGGGGCTTCGCCGAGACGGTTCAGCTGCTCGGTCCTCGTCGCCTCCGGCGGGCCGTTGATAGCGTCATAAAGTCGGCGCGCGTTTGAATAGTCGCGGTGGCGCGTGATCGGGCTGCCGAGCGAAATGACGCTGCGAACCTTCTCCGGCGCACGCTTGGCGAGCTCGCGCGCGAATACGCCCCCGAGACTCCAGCCGACGATTGACAGCTTTCGTCCGTGCTCCTCGTAAATGCGATCGACGAGCGCGCCCATCGCGCGCTCGCGCTCTTCGTTGAACTTGAGATTGCGGCCGAGACCCCAGCCGTAGGGAGCATAGCCGAGATCCTTTAGAACGCCGCGCAGCGGACGCGTCGATACATCGCTCGCGACAAACCCGGGCAGCACCAGCACCGGATGCCCATCGCCTTTCGGCAGGCGCCGCATCAACAGGCGCAGAGAATAGAACGATCCGAACTCGAACGCCGCGCGGCCCTCCAATAGGGTCCATAACAGCGACGGCGGCCGCGGCGCGCGCGCGCTCGCGCCTGGGTCGTCTCTCGTCATTGTCGCCATCCCCTCTACTCCTGATTGACCGCCGTTAGCTTCGGCCGCGCCGGCGGCTTCGCGCAACGCCCGCGCGCATCATCATGCGGCCTTCGCGCGCTTCCTCGTCTTTTTCGCCGGCGCCGCTTCGCGGCCGATGGCAGCGAGATGAGCGTCGAAAGATTCCTGCAGGCATTCGGCGTAGCGCGCCGGGTCGGGCATCGCGTCGCGGCAGGCGGTCGCCGTGACCGTGATCTTGTCGACATAGCTCTGCACGACATGACCGAGCCCCACGCCGTCAAGAAGGCAGAGATTGCCATAGACGTTCACGAGCCGCGCGCCGGTCGAATAGATCGGCACCGGCGGCCCGGGCACATTCGTCACGACCGTGTTGAACATCGGCCGAATGCGATTGGCGAGCCCGAACTGCGAATAGAGCCGCGCGCCGATGCCCATATAGAGCGCCGGCGAGAGCTTCGACATCTCCGCCATCTGGCGGGCGCCGATCGCATTCGTCATCGCTTTTGATTTCTGCGTTTCGTCGCGAACGAAGGCGAGCCGTTCGGCAGGCGCTTCGAGATGGGTTCCGAGCGGCGCGCGCATCGCGCTCACCTGGTTCCCCATGGTGTTCTTTTCGTTCTCGGCGCGCACGGAAATCGGCGCCATGGCGGCGAGCGTTTCCTCGGGCAGTTCGCCCTTCTCGCCGAGATAGGTCCGCATGGCGCCGCCGACGATCGACAGCATGACGTCGTTGACCGTCGCGCCGTCGCTGAGCGCCCGCAGCGCCTTTACATCCGCAAGATCGAACGACCGGCCGTCGACGACGCGGTGCGCCGAGACCTTGCCGTTGAAGCGCGTGCGCGGCGTCTTCAGAGTCGATGTCAGGTCGAAGTCGCCCTTGATCGCGCCTTTGACGATGCGAACCGCGCCGGGAAGCGATTCCATCGCCACCTGCGCCTGCCGGAAGGGATTGGTGAACCCGCGGACATAGCCGCGCGCGAACATCGAGACCTGGCTCGGCATCCGCTCCGGTTTCCACGGGTCCGGCTGGCGGATCGGATCGACCTCCGGCGTCGCGGTGTGCAACGCCTTCATCAGGTCTACGCCTGACATGCCGTCGATGGCGGCGTGATGGACCTTCGAGAGGATCGCGTAGCTGCCCTTCGGCGCGCCGTCGACATTGTCGAGGCCTTCGACGACGAGCAGCTCCCAGGGCGGGCGCGTCAGGTCCAGGGGCCTTGCGAAGGTGCGCGCCGTCAGGATGCAGAGCTGGCGCCAGTCGCCGGGCTTGGGCAACGCCGCGTGGCGGACATGATATTCAAGGTCGAAATTCGGGTCCTCGATCCAGTAGGGATAGTCGATGCCGAACGGCACCTTGACCATCCGCTGGCGGAGCGATTTGGCGAGATAGAGACGCCCACGGAGAAAATTCAGGATATCCTTGAAGCGCACGAACCCGCCCGGCGCGGTCGATGGGTCGTAAATCGAAATCGAGCCGATATGGATCGGCGCGTTGGGCTGCTCGAAGGCGACAAAGGCCGCGTCTAGCCCCTGCATCTGCTTCATCGGACGTCTCCCGCCGGCCGCGCCCTCTCTCGACCGGGAGCGCTTGAGACTTGAGGCTAGCAACAGGGATTAGAAGAGTCACCCAAACGGCCCGCTCAGGTGATTGGGACGACCAGTACGTCCATGGAGGCCCGCCTCATCGCCGTTTCCGAAACGCTGCCAAGGGGCTGGCGGTGGTCGGCGTCCTTGCGCCGTGAGCCGAGCACAAGAAGCACCGCCCCAATCTCGACCGCCGTGCCGATGACGAAATCGGCTGCATTGAACAGCAAGGGTTTGACGATGATCTCGATACCGCCCAATCCGTCCGCTGCAAGAAGGCGCGACGCCTCGGCGCGCAAGGCCGCCTCATCGGCCGCGAAAGCCGCCGTCACCTCGTCAAGGCTCGCCGCTTGCAGTTTCAGCCGCCGCATCGCCTCAGTCTCGACGCCGAATGCGGCGACCACTCTGTCGATGCTGACGAGCCCGAGCCCGAGCGCAGACGACAGCGGTCGGAAGTCCGGCGCGAAAATGTCAATCGCGGCCAGCGCCGTGCGATACTCAGAGGCCGCATCTCTGCGAACGACCAGCACAGGATGCTTCGCCGTTCTCAGGATGCGGTCCGCCGTCGTGCCGACAAAGGCGTTGCGCTCCGGGCTGATGCGATGCGCCCCAAGAATGATGAGGTCAGCGTCAACGCCCCGCGCGATATTATGCAATTCGAGGTGCGGCTCGCCGCGAGCGGTCGTCAACCTGCACGTGACGCCCGCCGCCCGGCCGCGCTCGACGAGCCCTTCACTGCGCGCACGCGCTTCGTCAATTGCGGCGTCGACAAGGCGCGCCGGGAGTTCGGCGTCGATGACATGAACCGCCGCGATCGCCGCGCCGGCTCGAGACGCCAGCAGCATCGCCTGAGACTCCGCGCGAAAGGACCGCTCGGAAAAATCGACGCCCAACAAGAAACGGCGCACAGGACCCTCCGCAATCAGTTTCGGCCGCATGGTGGCAGCCCCCGCAACGGCGTCGATTGATCGAGATCAAATATGACGCGGTTCAAACGCCGAATGCGTCGGCGAGGATGCGTTCGAGCCCCGCGCGATCATCCTCGTCGAACTGGTCCTTTTGATCGCTATCGACGTCAAATACGGCGATCAGACGCCCTGCCCGGTCGAATACCGGTGCGACAATCTCCGACTCCGACCGGCTGTCGCAGGCGATATGGCCGGGGAACTCGTGCACGTCGGGCACAATGATGGTCTCGCGCTGCGTCGCGCAGGCGCCGCAGACCCCCTTCGAAAACGGAATGCGCAGGCAGCCGAGCG
>CAZNXR010000075.1:0-8390 GCA_964576815.1 uncultured Caulobacterales bacterium
TTGCCGGTGGTGATGACGGACTGCGAATGCCCCTTTGAACGGCGGACGATCGCGTGAATGCGCGCGACCAGCTCGTCCTTGTGGAAAGGCTTCGTCATGTAGTCGTCGGCGCCGAAGCCCAGGCCGCGCACTTTCGTCTCGATGTCGCCTTGGCCGGTAAGAATGAGGATCGGCGTGTTGACCTTGGCGACGCGCAGCGACTTCAGCACATCAAAGCCGGTCATGTCGGGTAGGTTGAGATCAAGAAGGATGATGTCGTAATCGTAGACCTTGCCGAGATCGACGCCTTCTTCACCGAGATCGGTCGTGTAGACATTAAACCCGTCGGACTTCAGCATCAGCTCGATGCTCTGAGCTGTTGCGCCGTCATCCTCGATAAGCAAAACCCGCATTGACCGATCTCCTTCTAGTCGCGGAGGCGCCCCCTGACGGCCCGCGCATTTTTCGAATTGCCTTAACCAGAGTTAGGTTGATTTGCTTTCATAAAGGTTAACGGGAACGCGGAAATCGACACGAGTTTCTGATCCGCCTTAAGAGGCGGTGAAGCTTCGTTACCCGCGGGGCGCACGATAGGGCCGGTGGAGGCCGCAAATCGGGGCGCGGATTAACCACGAGAACAAGGCGCGGTACCTAAAGCGATTCACGAGTTTACACGAGCTTAAAGCCTCTGAGATTAAGTCTCCGGGCCGCGTCGCCGCCTAACCGGGACTTGGCCTGGAGCAATAGTGTCGATGTCGTCGGCCAAGTCAGGATCGCAAGGGAGCGCGGGCTCTGCGGAAACGCTTGCTCGCTTTCCTCAATTCAGGGCGATTTCATTCGACGGCGCCGTTGCAGGGGTTTCAGACCTCGCGATCACCATCGAGGACCGACTCGGAGTCCTCGAAGTCGGCGCTCGTGTCGAGGTCGAAACCGCCCATAGTCCCTTGGTGGTGGAAGTCGTCGGGGTCGCGATAGGCGTTGCAACGGCGATGCCGTTCGGCGATGTCGCCGGCGTCCGTCGCGGGGCCCGCGTGGCGTTCCGCTCCGCCAGCGCGGCGATCGCACCGTCTCGCGCGTGGCTTGGCCGGATTGTCGATGGTCTCGGACGCAGCGCCGACGGCCGCGGTCCCATGCCGTCCTTTGGGGCGCTGCGCGCCATTCGATCGACCCCGCCGCCGGCGGCGCTGCGCGAACGGCTTGGAACGCGGGTCGATTTCGGCGTGAAGGCGCTCGACGCTTTTTGCCCTGCGCGCGCCGGTCAGCGTCTTGGCGTCTTTTCGGGATCAGGCGTCGGCAAGTCGACGCTGCTTTCGATGATCGCCCGCAACACCAAATCCGACGTCAACGTAATCGCATTGATCGGCGAGCGCGGCCGGGAGCTTCGAGAATTTATCGAGGACAGTCTGGGTCCGGAGGGGCTTGCGCGGTCCGTCGTTGTCGTCGCCACCTCGGACGAGCCGGCGATGATGCGCCGAGAGGCTGCGTTCCTCGCGATGACGATCGCCGAGAGTTTTCGCGACGCCGGCGACCATGTCCTCTGCCTGATGGATTCGCTCACCCGTGTTGCGGGCGCCCAGCGTGAAATCGGCCTCGCGGCAGGCGAGCCGCCGACGGCAAAGGGCTATACGCCGTCCGTCTTTTCCTTGCTGCCGAAATTGCTCGAGCGGGCAGGGCCAGGTCTCCAGGGCGACGGCGCGATCACCGGCGTCTTTTCGGTGCTGGTCGAAGGCGACGATCATGACGAGCCGATCGCCGATGCGGCGCGCGCCCTCCTCGACGGTCATGTGGTGCTCGATCGGCGCATCGCAGAGCGCGGCCGGTTTCCAGCAATCGACGTGCTGAAGTCGATCTCGCGCGCAGCGACTGGGCTTATGACAGCCGGGGAATATGAGGCGGTCCGCATCGCGCGCGCGCTCGCCGCGGAGTATGAAGACGTCCGAGAAATGCTGAAGATCGGGGCCTATCATCGCGGGGCGAGCCCTGCGACGGATCAGGCGATCGAGTTCTATGGCCAGCTCGAATCATTCCTGGCGCAATCGGAGACTTGCGCCGTCAGCGCTGCAGAGACTCTTGCGGCGCTCGCCGCAATCATGCCCGCATCGGACGGAAGCGCTGCGGCATGAGCGGCGGCATGCGCGAAATCCGGGCTCTGCTGAGGCTGCGGGCGATGGCGCGCAGAAATGTTCAGGTTGAATCCCGATTTCTTGCAGACCTCGAACGCGCAAGAAGCGACGCGCTTTTGTCTCTGGAGAACCTCGAGGCGGTGATCCGGACGGAAGAAACAGTGGCGCTTGGGCGGACGGAGGTCGGCTTTCGCGATTTCGCCGCCTATCTCGCCGGCGCCGCCGCCAAACGAACGGCGCTTTTGCAATCGTGCCGAATACTGGACGCCGAAATCGCAACGAAGCGGCAGGCCGTCGTCGAGTCGGAAATCGACGTGAAAAAACTCGACCACCTGACAAGCCAGCTTGAAGGAAGACTTCGAAAGACCCGCCGAAAAAAAGAGGACGATGGGCTCGATGAAGCTGGGCTGCGGAGTCACGCACAGCGGCGCTCGGCAGGCTGAGGGTGTGGCGAGCGGCCGTGCCGGTCCGCCGTTTCTAAGGCGTAACTGTCCCCGTCCGAAAAGGCCGTTCGACCCAAAAGTCGTTTGACCTCCTCAGCTTTACCATGTTATCCCATGAATTGTCGGATTTTGGCGTCATGAGGCGCCAGCATCGCCGTTTTGGCGCCCATTTCGGCGCTCTGCGGCGAACGGTTGGAGTTTGGGCTTGAGCACGCGGTCGCCGGAGACCTCCTTTCTGGGGTCTCACGTCAACAAGCTTGATGCAAAAGGCCGCGTTGCGGCGCCGGCGGAGTTTCGCCGCGCGCTCGAAGGAGAACAAGGCCGCGGGTTCTACTGCCTGATGGGCGTGAAGGAAGACCGGCTTGAATGCGGCGGCGGCGACTTCATCACCACTTACAAGCGCTACATCGGCACGCTCGCAGCGCTGAGCGACGAGCGAGAGCTGCTTGAGGACCATATCCTCGGGTCCGCCCGGTTCCTGCCCTTCGACACCGAAGGGAGGGTCGTCATCCCTGAAGCCTTTCGGGACTTCGCCAAGTTAAAGGAGCGCGTCTGCTTCAAGGGCCGCGGCGATCAATTCATCATCGTCGACGCCGACGCTGACGCGGAGATGATGGCGAGAACCCGCCCCGCCGCACGCAAGGCGATCATGGAGCTGCGCGCGAAGCTAGAGGGCGTAAAGTGATCGCGAGCCCTCATATCCCGGTCATGGCGGACGAGGCGGTCGCAACGCTCGGCCCGGCGGACGGCCGCCTTTTTGTCGATGCGACCTTCGGGGCGGGCGGTTATTCGCGCCTGATTCTCGATCGCGCCGATTGCTCTGTCTACGGATTTGACCGCGATCCCTCGGCGATCGCGCGCGCAGCCGAAATTGAGGCGTCGTATGATGGGCGTTTGCGCCTCGTCGCAAGTCCCTTCGACGGGATGGTTGAGGCGCTCGGCCGAGAGGGCGTCGAGGCGATCGACGGCGTTGTTTTCGACCTCGGTGTGTCGTCGATGCAGCTCGACGAAGCGAGGCGCGGGTTTTCGTTCATGCGCGAGGGACCGCTTTCGATGCGCATGGACAGCGGAAAACCGGACGCCGGCGACGTCGTGAACGCAGCGGAGACCGCCGACCTCGCCGAAATCTTTCGGGTTTACGGAGAGGAAAAGAAAGCGGGCCGGATCGCGCGGGCGATCGTCGACGAGCGCGCCGTATCGCCTATCCGCACCACGACGCGCCTCGCCGAAGTGATCGCGCGGGCCAATCCGCCGCGGCGAGAGGACAAGATCCATCCGGCGACCCGCGTATTCCAGGCGCTGCGCATTTTCGTGAATGACGAGCTTGGGCAGCTCGCGCGCGCGTTGATCGCCGCGGAGCGGCTCTTGAAGCCGGCAGGACGTCTTGTGGTCGTGACTTTTCATTCTCTCGAAGACCGGATCGTCAAGAATTTCTTCGCAGAGCGATCCGGCCGCGCGCCGTCAGGGTCGCGCCATGCGCCGGCCGCAGCTTTGGTCGCGCCGACATTCGAACTTCTGTCGGCGAAGCCGAAAACGCCTACCGCCGCCGAGATCGCCGCCAATCCGCGCGCGCGATCGGCGAAACTGCGCGCGGGCGCCCGAACTGCCGCCCCGGCGCGCGGCGGCGATCCGCAAGATTACCTTCCAGCGCTTAAGCTTTCACGCACTCTGACCAGAACAGGAGCCAACGGATGATGCGGCTGACGACCTTTATCCTTTGCCTCATACTCGCCGCCGCCGCGGCGGGCCGCTACAAAGCTGAAACGGCGGTGCGCGACGCCAGAAGCGAAATCCGGGCGCTTGATCGCCAAAAGGCGGAGGAGCTGTCGAGCATTCAGGTGCTGCGGACGGAGGTCGCTTTTCTCGAACGTCCGGAACGGCTGGCAGGGATCGCCGGCAGCGTCTCCACGCTCGCCCCGCTTACAGGCGCCCAGTTGATGACGGCCGAGGATTTCGAGATCGCCTTCGCCGCGCGTCACGACCAAGGCCAGGGCGCTGCGACCCGGTTTGCGGCGCCGGTTGCGATCGCGGGACTTGAATAATGCTCGGTCGCCTGCTTTCCCGAAGAAAGCGCGCGGCGGCGCGGCTCTATGTAATTGAAGACGGCGTCAGAACGTCGGATGCCTCGCTTGGCCGTATCGCAGCGGTAAGCCGGCGCGGCCGGGCGGCCGAGGTCACGCGCAGACGCATCTTGATGTGCGCGGTCTCGTTCGGCTTTGTCTTCTCCTTGATGGGATTTCGGCTCGCCGCTGTGGCGCTCGGCCCGGAGAATGCGCTCCGCGCCCGAACAGCCGCGCTAGCCGAAGGCGGCGCGCGCTCCGAGATTGTCGATCGCAACGGCGTCCTCCTCGCCGCCAATCTTCCCTTGCGCGCCCTTGAAATCGCGGGCGGAGAGATCTGGGACGCAGACGAAACCGCTTGGAAAATTTCGGCGATCGTGCCTTCAATCGACGCAGCCGATCTCATGCGTAAGCTTGAGCAGCGACGCTACGTTGAAATCCGGGAACGCCTGACGCCGGAGCAGGAGCGCGCGGTGTTTGAACTTGGGCTTCCGGGCGTGCGCTTCGCCTCGCGCGTCAATCGCTTCTATCCGCAAGGAGCGACGGCGGCGCATGTTATTGGGCATATCGAGCCAGGCAAGGGCGGGGTCGCCGGTCTTGAGCGCTACTTGAATGGTGAAAGAGGTCAGGGGCCGCTTGCCGCCTCCATCGATATTCGCGTTCAGGAAATCGTCGAACAGGAGCTGGCCGCCGCGGTCCAGAAATTCCGCGCCAAAGCGGCGATGGGCGCTGTGATGGACGTGATGACCGGAGAAATCATCGCGCTCGCAAGCCTGCCCGATTTCGATCCCAACCTGCCCGGCGCCGCGCCGGCGGAAAATCGCCGTAATCGCGCCGTTTACGACCGTTATGAACTCGGTTCGGCGCTCAAGCTCCTTACGGGCGCGGCCGCTCTGGATTCAGGAACGGCGTACGAAGGCTCGACCTATGATGCGCGCGGGGTTTACAAGGTGGCGGACAGGGTCATTCGCGACTTTCACGGCGAAAACCGCGTCCTCACGTTTTCAGAAGTTATTCAGCACTCTTCAAATATCGGCGCCGCGCGCATGGCGAAGGAACTTGGAACCGAACGGTTGAAAGCCTCGCTCAAGGTCGCCGGGTTGCTCGATGTTCTGCCGATCGAGCTCGCCGAGCGCCGCGAACCGGAGCCGCCCTGGCAATGGGGACCGGTGGAAACTGCGACGATTTCATATGGCCATGGTATTTCAATTACGCCGCTTCATCTCCTCACATTGACGTCGAGCATCGTCAACGGCGGAGTTTGGCGCGCGCCGACTTTTGTAAGGGCGAGCGCGCCGACGGAGGGACGGCGCATCTACAAGTCGGAGACAAGCGCGGTGATGCGCCGCGTCATGCGCGCCGTCATCACCGGCGGAACGGCGAGCCTTGCGGAGACGCCGGGCTATTTCCCGATCGGCAAGACCGCGACGGCGGAAAAGCCTGCGCGCGGCGGATACGACGTCAACGCCCGCATCTCGACATTCGTCGGCGCCTTTCCCGGCTACGCGCCGCGCTACGCAGTGCTGGTGACCCTTGATGAGCCCCGGGCCGTCGAGGGCACGTTCGGCTATGCGACCGCCGGTTGGAACGCCGCGCCGGCGTTTGCGCGCATCACGGAGCGACTGGCGCCGGTGCTCGGCGTCCTGCCCGTCTCGCCTGAAGTCGCCGAACTGGCGTTCGCTGCGCCGGTCGCAATGCGCCGGGCCGCGGTCGCGGGCGCCGTCGCAGGGGGCGGCATGTGAAGCTGTCAGCCCTCGCTGACGAGCTATTCGAACCTGATCCCGAGATTACGGGAATAACGCCGGACAGCCGCGCGGTGCGTAAGGGTTTTCTATTCGCCGCGTTGCCAGGCGCCAAGGCTGACGGCGCCGGCTTCATTCCGCAGGCGGAGGAACACGGCGCCGCCGCCGTGCTTGCAAGGCCGGGCGCAAGGACGCGCCTGCCGCTGGTTGAGGACGAGGAGCCGCGCCGGCGGCTCTCGCAGATCGCCGCGCGCTTTCATCCCCGCCAGCCCGGCTTCGTAGCGGGCGTCACCGGCACTAATGGAAAAACCTCGACGGCTGTTTTCACGTCGGCGTTGTGGTCGATGCTGGGCGAGAAGGCGGGCAGCATAGGAACGCTTGGCGCGCGTGCTCCCGGCTTCGATCGACCGCTCGTTCACACGACGCCGGAGCCAGTGATGCTCCACGAAACGCTTGACGCGATGGCGGACGCCGGCGTCACGCATCTGGCGATGGAAGTCTCAAGTCACGCGCTTGCGCACTTTCGCGCCGACGGCGTCAGATTTTCAGCGGCCGCATTCACAAACCTCACGCAGGACCACCTCGATTTTCATGAAACCCTCGAAGCGTATTTCGAGGCGAAGCTTCGGCTTTTTCTGGATCTGCTCCCGACGACCGGCGCTGCTGTCGTCAATATGGACGGCGAACGCAGCGCCGATGTCGCCGCCGCCGCTCATCGGCGCGGCGCGCGGGTCATCACAACTGGGCGGCGAGGCGAGACCCTTCACATTCGCTCGTTGACGCCCAAAACTTCCGGGCTTGATCTTGAGGTTGAAGCGCGCGCCCATGTTTATCGACTTAGTCTTCCGCTCATCGGCGCCTTTCAGGCGGAGAACGCGCTGCTCGCCGCGGGTCTGGTCATCGCCTCAGGGCGCCCGGCCGGCGAAGTGACGCCCTTGCTGGAGCGGTTGCCCGGCGTGCCGGGTCGCATGCAATTCGCCGCCGAAGTGCGCGGCGCCGGCGTCTTTGTCGATTACGCTCATACGCCGGACGCCGTGGCGACGGCTTTGCGCGCGATCCGCCCCCATGCTCAAGGCCGGGTGATCGCCATTATCGGCGCCGGCGGCGACCGCGATCGCGCCAAGCGTCCGCTGATGGGAAAAGCGGCCGCCGCCGGCGCCGACCATGTCATCGTCACTGACGATAATCCGCGTTCGGAGGATCCAGCAGCGATCCGGCGCGAGATTCTCCAGGGGTGCCCGGACGCACGAGACATCGGCGGCCGCGCCGACGCGATCGCGGCGGGCGTCGGGTTGCTGCAGCCGGGCGACGTTCTCCTGATCGCCGGCAAGGGTCATGAGACGGGGCAGACCATCGGCGGGGTCACGCATCCCATTGACGATCTCGCCGAGGCGCGCCGCGCGGCCGCCACTATCGGAGGGGGGCGATGAGCGTAGGGCTCTGGACTGCATTTGAAGCGGCGGCCGCCACAGGCGGGGCGCTTTGTGCGCGCGGCGGCGATCCGGGCCGCTGGATCGCCGAAGAATGGTCGGCGCACGGTGTATCGATCGATACGCGTTCGCTGGCTCCGGGTGAAATCTTCGTTGCGCTTGTCGATGCGCGCGACGGCCACGATTTCGTGCTGAGCGCGTTCGAACGCGGCGCATCCGCGGCGCTCGTCGCGCGTGCGCCGCTCGATGCGCCCGACGGCGCGCCGCTTCTGGTCGTCGGCGACACATTGGAGGGACTTCGCGATCTCGCCCGTGCGGCGCGCCTCAGGAATTTCGGCAAACGCATCGCCGTCACGGGCAGCGTCGGAAAGACATCGACCAAGGAAATGCTGCGCGCAGCGTTCGGGGCCGCGGGCCGCGTCCACGCCAGCGACAAGAGCTTCAACAATCACTGGGGCGTGCCGTTGACGCTCGCGCGCATGCCGACGAGCGCTGACTTCAGCGTTTTTGAGATCGGCATGAACCATGCCGGCGAAATCACGCCGCTGACCAAACTCGTCCGGCCGCATGTCGTCGTCATCACCACAATCGGCGAAGCGCACATTGAAAATCT
>CAZNXR010000076.1:0-8314 GCA_964576815.1 uncultured Caulobacterales bacterium
GCCGGGCCTCCTCCTCCATCGGCTTTCCGCCGGCGACGACGAGCATCGGGTCAAGGCCGCCCTGTACCGTGGCATGGGGGCTCAACGACGCCCGGGCGTCGCTCCAGGGGTAGCCATGGTCGATGCCGATCACGTCGCAGTGCCTCAGCTTGGCAAAGGCTGTGGCGGCTGGCCCTACTCCCTTGGGGAAAAGGATGACGGGGACGTCCGGGTGCTTGGCCTTCACCCGCGCGGCGATCGCTTCGGCGGGATCAAGGCAGGCGGCTTTGAGAATGGGTTCGGGCAGGCCGCCGGCCCAGGTGTCGAAGAGCTGCACCGCTTCGGCGCCCGCCTCGATCTGGGCAAGGAGATAATCAGTCGTCGCATCGACAAGCAGCGCGGTCAGCGCGGCGGCGAAGGCCGGATCGCCATACCAGACCGACCGGAGCGCCGAGGGGTCGCGCTGGGCGCCGCCGCCGATCATGTAGGTCGCGACGGTCCAAGGCGCCCCGGCGAAGCCGATGAGCGTCTTGTCGGGTGCAAGCCCGGCGCGCACCTGGCGCACCGTCTCGTAAACCGGCGCGAGCCCGTCATGGATATTCCGGTCTCGAAACCTTTTAATATCCTCAAGGGATTTGACCGGCGTAAGGCGCGGCCCCTCACCCTCGGCAAATGACACATCCTGACCCAACGCATGGGGGATCAGGAGGATATCGGCAAACAGGATCGCCGCGTCGAAATCATAGCGGCGGATCGGTTGCAGGCTCACTTCCGCAGCGAGTTGTGAGTTGTAGCAGAGGTCAAGAAAGGACCCCGCCTTTGCGCGCACCGCCCGATACTCGGGAAGGTAGCGTCCTGCCTGCCGCATCAACCAGATGGGTGGAACTTTCGACGCGTCACCATGCGCAGCGGCAAGAAACGGCTTCATGCAAGGAGCCTCATCTGTTTCACCTTTTCTCATTCTTTAAGACTCTCTTAAGAATTATGAAGGAAGTATTAACGGGGAAAGCCGGGTAAAATGAGCGACTTGGTCTTTTTCCGCCGTTCTTGCACCGCTCTTCCCCACCCGCTTCCTCACCCGCTATCCAGACTGCGCGCCCGCCTCTATGCGCGAAGACGCGGTCAGCGGGCAATCGCGGTGTTTGGCAAGGTTTTTCTCAAGTGATTTTTCCGGCTGTGGGAATCGCGGCTTCAGACGCACTGTGTGCAGTTGGGTTCCCCCCTGCGGTTGGGCGCCGACAGTGCGCCCCGGCGGAAAACTTTACGCCCGCGCGGGCGCGCATGCGATGCGGCTTGATTCCGGATTTCTTTGCCCCACTCTTCCCCAGTCCGCCCACAGGATGATGCGGTGATGCACAGCGCCCTCGCCGAAAAGGTGTCGAGTTACTTTCATGTGCACCTGGTGTCGGATTCGACCGGGGAAACGCTCAACGCCGTCTTCAAGGCGGTGACCTCGCAGTTCGCCAGCGCCTATCCGTTCGAGCACATCTACGCGCTGATAAGATCGCGGGCCCAGATGGAAAAAGTTCTCGGCGATATCGAGAACGCGCCGGGCCTTGTACTTTACACCGTCGTCAATCCGGAGCTTCGGCGCGTGCTGGAGGCGCGGTGCTCCGAATTGCAGACGCCGGCGATCTCCGTTCTCGATCCCTTCATCGAAGCGTTCTCGGAATTTCTCGGGCTTGAACAGACGCGCAAGGCCGGCGCGCAGCATGAAATGGACGATGCCTATTTCCGGCGCATCGCGGCCATCGACTATACGCTCGTCCATGACGACGGGCAGATGACCTATGATCTTGAACCCGCCGACGTCGTCCTTGTCGGCGTCAGCCGCACGTCCAAAACCCCGACCTGCATGTATCTGGCGAACCGAGGGATCAAGGCGGCGAATATTCCGTTGGTGCCGCACGCCGAGCCGCCGGCCGAACTCGCAATGCTCAAGAATCCTTTGGTGATCGGCCTGATCGCAAGCCCCGACCGTCTCGCGCAGATCCGCCAGAGCAGGCTTGGCGGCATGAACGCCGCCGATCATGCCGAGGGCTATTCCGATCTTGAAAGCATCCGGGCGGAAGTGCTGCGCGCCAAACGGCTTTACGCAAAGCATCGCTGGCCGATGATCGACGTGACGCGGAAATCGGTTGAAGAAACTGCGGCGGCGATCCTCACGAAACTCTCGGCGCGCCGCAACCGACAGTCCGATATGGCCGATGACGCCGATGACTGAACCGTCGATCGTTCTTGCCTCGACGAGCGCGATCCGGCGAAAAATTCTGGGCGCTGCGGGCGTGTCGCATCGCGCGATGCGCCCCGAAGCCGATGAGGATGCGCTGAAGCGTTCCTTTCTGCAGGAGGGTCTCGGCGCAGAAGCGCTGAGCCTGGCGCTTGCGCGCGGCAAAGCGCTTTCGATCACCGCGCCCGGCGCCTTCGTCATCGGCGCCGATCAGATCATGGAAATGGACGGCGTCATTTTCGACAAGCCGCGCTCGATGAGGGAGGCGGCCGACCGCCTCGAAGCGGTCGCGGGGAGGGCGCACCGGCTGGTCAACGGCGTCTGCGTCGTGCGCGACGGCGTCGTCGTCTTCGAGCATCAAAGCGCCGCGCACCTCACCATGCGGGCGATCACGCGCGGTGAAATCGAAAATTATCTCGCCGCAGCGGGCGAGGAAGTCCTGGCGAGCGTCGGGGCCTATCAGGTCGAAGCGCTCGGCGGGCGGCTTTTCGAACGCATCGAGGGAGATTTCTTCACCGTGCTGGGGCTCTCGCTCTTTCCGCTGCTCGGTTTCCTGAAAGGGCAGGGGGCGTTGGCGTGGTGACGGCGGCGGCGCCCGTCCGCAAGGCTGGCGTGGTCGGCTGGCCGGTCGCTCATTCGCTCTCGCCGCTGATCCACGAAACATGGGCCGCGCGTGAGGGAAGGCGGATTGCTTATGAACGAATCCCGGCCGCGCCCGACGATGCATCGTTCAGGGCGGCGATAGAGCGGCTGATTGAGGGCGGATACAGGGGCTGCAACGTCACGCTGCCGCACAAGGAACGCGCGCTCGGCATCGCGGATGAAGCGAGCGCGGAGGCGCGCGCGGCCGGCGCGGCCAACATGCTGACCTTCGGCGGGCGCAAAGTCGTCGCCGACAATTCCGATATCGCGGGGTTCGCCGCGGCGCTGGGCGAGGCCGGCGTCCGGCCGGCGGCGGCGCTGATCCTCGGGGCAGGCGGGGCGGCGCGCGGCGTCGCGATCGCGCTCCAGCGTTGCTGCGGCGCGGGGCGCATCCGCATCGCCAATCGCAGCGCGGACCGCGCGCGCCAGCTAGCCAGCCTCGTCGATGGGGAGGCGATCGACTGGACGGCGCGCTCGGCCGCGCTCGGCGAGTGCGATCTGCTCGTCAACACGACCTCGCTCGGCATGACAGGGGAACCGCCGCTCGATATCGACCTTGCCCGGTTGCCGCGCGGCGCGGCGGTCGCGGACATCGTTTATTCGCCGCTGGAAACGCCGCTCCTCAGGGCGGCGCGCGCGAAGGGGGTTACCGCGATCGACGGCCTCTCGATGCTGATGCATCAGGCGGCGTTCGGCTACCGCGCCTGGCTCGGATCGACGGCGGTCGTCGATGCGGATTTGCGCGCGCGCCTCGTTGCGGCGCTGAAGGCGAGGGCGACGCCATGATCACCGTCGGCCTCACCGGTTCGATCGGCATGGGAAAATCGACCGTCGCTGCGATGTTCAAGGCGGAGGGCGCGGCGGTCTGGGACGCTGACGCCGCCGTGCGCCGCCTTTATGCGCCGGGCGCTGAAGGATTTCTCGCGATCAAGGAACGCTTCCCGGAAGCGGTCGGGGAGGCCGGCGTCGATCGCGAGAAGCTCTCAACGCTTGTCCTTAACGATGCGGCGGCGCTCGCCGATCTTGAAGCGCTCATTCACCCGCTCGTCGGCGCCGATCGCGGCGCCTTCATCGACGATGCGGCGCGGGCAGGAGCGGAGATCGTCGTTCTCGACATTCCTCTGCTCTTCGAAAAAGGCTCCGAAAAGTTCTTCGACGCGGTCGTCGTCGTCTCGGCGCCGGCGGATGTCCAGCGCGCGCGCGTTCTTTCCCGGCCCGGCATGACGGAGAAAAAATTCCGTTCGATCCTGATGAAACAGACGCCCGACGCGGAAAAACGCCGGCGCGCGACCTATGTGATCGACACCGGCGCCTCGCTCGAAGAAACGCGGGAGCAGGTGAGGGGGGTGATGCGGGCGCTTGGCGGTGAATAGCGAATGGTGAACCGGACGAGCGGCCCAATCACCATTCACGTCTTTTCCGCACTCACCACCCGCACTGGCGTCCGGCGTTCTGCTTCTTCAGCTCATCCATCAGCGGCGCGAAATAGGAAACGATCGCCGAGCCGTCCATCCGGCGCGTCCCGGTGAAGGCCTCAAGCGCGTCGGGCCAGGGCTTCGAGGCGCCCATCTCCAGCATCGCGTTAAGGCGCTTGCCGACGTCCTTCGAGCCGTAGAACGAACAGCGGTGGAGCGGCCCCTTCCAGCCGATCTGGTCGCAGGCCGCCTTGTAGAACTGAAACTGCAGGATGCGCGCGAGGAAATAGCGCGTATACGGAACATTCCCGGGGACGTGGTATTTGCCGCCGGCGTCGAAGCCGCCGGGGGCGCGCGGCGCGGGCGGGGCGATGCCCTGATACTGGGTCCGGAGCGCCCACCAGCCCTCATTATAGGTGTCGGGCGTGATCTCCCCCGAAAAGACGTTCCAGCGGTATTTGTCGACGACGAGGCCGAAGGGGAGGAACGCGATCTTGTCGAGCGCCTGACGCATCAACAGCCCGAGATCCTCCGAGGCCGGAGGAACCGTGTCGATGAGGCCGATCTGCTTCAGATATTCCGGCGTGATCGACAGCGCGATCATGTCGCCGATCGCTTCGTGAAAGCCGTCATTGGCGCCGTTCTGCAAGAGCACCGGCTGATCCTTGTAGGCGCGCTGGTAATAATTGTGGCCGAGCTCGTGGTGAATGGTGACGAAATCCTCCGCGCCGACGGTCGTGCACATCTTGATGCGGATGTCGTCTTTAAGGTCGAGATCCCAGGCCGAAGCGTGGCAAACGACTTCGCGGCCCGGCGGCTTCACGATCTGCGAGCGCGTCCAGAAGGTCTCGGGCAACGGATCGAAGCCGAGCGAGGAGAAAAACGCTTCGCCCGTCTTCACCATCTTGACCGGGTCATAGCCTTTCGCCTTCAGGAGCGCATCGAGATCGACCGAGGATTTCTGCGGACCGACCGAGACGATGTCGCTGATCGATCCCCATTCCTGCGCCCACATATTGCCGAGAAGGTCGGCGCGAATGGGCTCGCCGAGAGGAACGACGGCGTCGCCGTGTTTCTCGTTCAACTCGGCGCGCACAAAGCAGTGAAGCTGGTCGTAAAGCGGTTTCACCTGGCCCCACAGGCGATCGACTTCGGCTTCGAACTCCTCCGGGCTCATATCGTAGCCGGAGCGCCATAGCGCGCCCATGTCGGCGTAGCCGAGCTCTTTGGCGCCCTCATTGCCGATCTCGACCATCCGCGCGTAGTCGCCCTTCATGCGCGCGGCGTAATCGTTCCACTTCGTCCAGACTTCCGCCGTGTGCGCCGGGTTCCGGAGCTGGCGCATCAGGAGTTCGGTTTCGTCCTGGCGTATGGCGGTTCCGGAAAGGTCCGCGCCCGGATTTTTTCCGTCGGGATCGCGGACGCGCTTCAGCGCCGCGGCGAGATCGGCGGCGGAAAAGGCGCCGCCGGTGAGATCGATCGCGCCCGTCGAATAGGTCGAGCCGAGGCGCGTCGTGATGTCGGCGAGCTCCTTCGCCGCACCCTCGCGCGACGGGGCCGGCGCAACAATGCCGAGCGTGATGAAGTTGAGCTTGCGGCGGATGTCGGCGGGAAGGTCCGCGTCCTTGAAGGTCGCCGCTTCGTTCGCGAACGCGACGGAAAGCGTCGTCAGTTCGGCGGCGCTGCGCGCGGCGAGCCAGTCTGTGTCGTCGGTGATGTAGGTCGCGTTGACCCACTGGATGCGCCCTGCCTCTTCATAGAGATCGCGATAAGTCGTCTCTACCTTGTCGAGAAAGGCGCGCGCGCGTTCCGTTTCGTCGCCGGCGACCGCCTCGCCGGCCGCCGCCGCGGGATCTGCTTTCGCCGGTTCGGTTTTCTTCGCGCAGCCTGCCGCCGCCGCGACGAGGCAGACGCCGCCCAGCATCGCTGCGATGTGCGCCGGAGATTTTCTCTTCATGTCATGATCCCGCAGATTGAGGGCCCCTCAGGACGCGAATCCTGCCCCCCGCGCGCCGCCTTTGCAACCGCGTCAGAGTTTTTCGGACAACCGGATCGCCGCGCGGCATCCGGCCTGGATGAGGACGCGCATCAGGGGATAGCCGGGCGCGCGTTCAGCGCCATGCGCCTCAGCGGTTTCCTTGTGATGGAGTTCGTCCTCGCGGAACGCCCTGATGGTTTCGGCGAGCGCGGGTTCCGTCGCGCCAAGCTCTTCCGCCTGTTCGGCATAATGCTTTTCGATCACGTCCTCGACCGCAGCGGTCGCCGCCATCGCCGCCTTCTCGCCCATCAGCGCGGTCGCCGCGCCGAGCGCGAAGCCGGCGGCGTTCCAGAGCGGCGACAGGAGCGTCGGGCGCACGCGCCGCTCGGCGAGCAGCGCGTCGAAGGTCTTGAGGTGCGCGGCCTCGCCGTCTTCCATCGTCTTGAGGCGCTCGGCGATATCGGCGCGCGCGGGCAGGCGGTCGAAGATCGCGCGCTGGCCGCGATAGATCTGCACCGCGCCATATTCGCCCGCGTGATCGACGCGCAGCATTTCGGCAAGGCGCGCGTCGCGCGCGCCGGGGCGCTGCGGCGCGCTCATGCCGGCTCCTTGCGGTTGCTGCGCGCGCGGGGCCTGGCGGCAAGACGCGCCTCGCCGACGGCGCGCGCAGCGGCGATCGCGCAAAGAGCGAGAAGTCCCGCCGAGACGAGCAGGTTGTAGCCGGCCATCGAGATCCCGAGGAGCGACCAAGGCGCGTCCGAGCAGGAAACGACCGGCGCAACGCCTTTGAGAACGTCCTCCAGCGCCGCAGGATCGACCGCGGCGGGGCCGGCGCCCGAACAGGTCGCAGGCCCCGGCCAGAATTTGTGCTCGACGCCCGCATGATAGAAGGCGAGCCCAGCGCTGATGAAATAGATCAGCGCGCAGGCGCCGGCGGCCGCGGCAGCGATGCGCTTGGCCTTGAAAGTTGCGGCGAGCGCAAGGCCCGCCAGCGCGACGCCAAGGCCCGCCCAATGCGCCTCGCGCTGGTCGAGGCAGAGCGCGCAAGGCGCAAGGCCGCCGATCCGCTCGAAGGCATGAGCGCCGGCCAACAAGCCTGCGCTTGCGGCCGCGGACACGACGAGGGCGCCGCGCGGTCCAGCCGGAAGGGCGGTTAGAATTCCCATGGCGATGAGCATAGGGCGGCGGGCCCGGCGCGGCCCTCGCGCAGATCGTCGCGGGGCGAAGACGCCGCAAGCGTCAGAAGAGGTTGCTGGTCCATTCTTTCAGGAACGCAGCAAGCTCTACGCCGAAGAACGCCGCAACGAACAGGAACGCCGCGACCCAGCCAAGGCCGATGACAAGGCCCGCGATGACGAGGAGGCCGTCGCGCTGGATGAGCCCGAGCGCAGTGACGGCGATGCCGATGCCCGGCACGGTGTTGGTGCCGGGGAACGGGGCGAGGATGGACAGCGCCGGAATGGTCATCAAGGCGCCGGCGATCCGGGCGCCCGTCCGCCCCGTCACCGCCGGCAGGCGCGGCCGGGCGATTTTTTCGAGCCAGCGAACATATTTCTCGCAGAAATCGAGAACTCTCGAAAACTCGGCAAGCTGCAGGCGGCGCGCCCGGATCGCTTGCGGGAACCATGGCGACTGGCGCCCCGCCGCCATCTGCGCGCCGAGCGCGAGCATCGGCACGGCGACGATCTGCGGCAGCAGGTAAACGAAGGGCGGCGTGCAGGGCAGGGCGAGGACAAGCAGCAGCAGCCCGAAGGCGCGCTCGTCAAGTCGATCGACAATGACGCCAAGCTCGGCTTCCGGCTCGGCCTCATGGCTCTCCCCGGCGCGCGCTGACCGCCAGCGCGCCTCGAGATCGGCGATCATCTCGCGAAAGAGGTCGATAACGCCGTAACGCGCATCGTCGGCGTGCTGGACTTCTTCGGCGGGATCGACGGTTTTCATAAGGCCCGGTTGAAGGGGACTAGGGACTGGGGATTAGGGACTAGGGAATGTCGCGGCACGTTCCAATCGACGCTCTCAAAGTAATCCCCAATCCCCAATCCCCAATCCCTAATCCCTATTCCCTTCCCT
>CAZNXR010000077.1:0-2558 GCA_964576815.1 uncultured Caulobacterales bacterium
CGGCCGGCTATGACCGCGCCGCCGCTTATGTCGCCGAGCGCTTCGCGCGCGCCGGCCTGAAGCCTGCGGGCGACGATGGGACGTTCTTCCAGAACATCCAGTTCCGAGAAGTTTCCGTCCCGACGGAAGGCGCAAGATTCGACATCGTGCGCGCCGATGGCGCAACGCGCAGCTTGCGCTTCCTGCATGAAGTCTCGGTATCGCCGGCGGAAGGAATGGCGACGACGCTCGATGCGCCGCTCCTCTTTCTCGGTTATTGCAACGCCGTCGATATGGCCGAGATCGCCGGCCGCGCGGTTGTCTGCTTCGGGGCGCGCCGTGCGGGCATGACGACAGCGGCTTCGCGCTCGGCAGCCGCCGCCGCTGGCGGCGCGGCGGCAATTATCACGGTCGACGATCCGGGGTTCACCATCGAACCGCCACGCTGGCCGGTCGCGTACGCCCGTCAGCTTTATCTCGACGACGCGCCCCCGCCAACGCCGGGGCCAGTGCAGCTTCGTCTGTCCGCAGATGTCTTCGCTGACCTGATCGCCGGGACCGACCAGGACGCCGCCGCGATTCTCGGAGCCGGGTCGGCGTCGCAATCGCTGCCCGTGTTCGAAATCCCCGCCCGCATCGTCGCGCAGATGAACGTGGCGACGCGCGCCTATGCGTCCGCCAATGTGCTCGGTATTTTGCCCGGAACCGACCCGGCGCTCGCTGCCGAAGTCGTGATGGTCGACGCCCATCTCGACGGCTATGGCTATGGCGAGCCGGTGAACGGCGATGCTCTCTATAATGGCGCGCTGGACAACGCGGCCTATGTCGCGACGCTGATCCGCCTTGCGGAACGGCGCGCAGGCGAAGGGTTCCGGAGGCCCGTGCTGTTTGCGGCCTTTACCGGCGAGGAAAAAGGTCTCTTCGGCTCGCGCTTTCTTGCCGACAACCCGACACCCGCTGCGCCGCTTCCCGTTGCAGTCGTCAATCTCGATCAGTTGCGACCGCTCTATCCGCTGACCATCCTGACGACGCTCGCGCTCAATGACTCGACGCTTGGGCAGGATGTCCGCGCCATTGCCGAGCCGATGGGCATCGTCGTCCGCGCCGATAGCGAGCCAGAGCGCAACCTGTTGCGCCGATCCGATCACTGGCCGTTCATGCAGAAGGGCGTGCCCGCCGTCAGTTTCATCTTCGGCTACGATCCGGGCACGGAGGCTGAGCGGCGTTATCGCGAATGGTACGAGACCCGCTATCACCGGCCCCAGGACGATATGACAACGCCGCTCGACCTCGCGGGCGCTGGCGATTTCAATCGCTTTTTCTACGACCTGACGGCGCGCATCGCTAACGCTGACGCGGCCCCACAATGGGCGCCCCAAAGCCCTTTCCGCCCGCAATCGGAGTAGGGGCGGCCTCGGGCGTATCTGAGGGCGCAATCTGGCGCGGCGGCGCTTTCGTAGTTTTTACGTGTTGAGCGGCCTGAACCCTAAGGGAGAACGGACATGATCGTTATCCGGTTTCTGCTGCTGGCGGGGGGCGCGGCGCTGACCGCCGCGATTTTCTGGGCCATGCAGGGCGAGACGCGCCCGCTTGGGCAGATCCTTGCGGAGATGACCGCCGATAAGTGGACGGTTGTCACCTTCATTGATCTTTACCTTGGTTTTTTCATCGCGGCGCTAATCATGATACTTGCCGAACGCCGCTGGTATTGGGGTCTTCTCTGGGCGCTGCCCGTCTTCGCCCTCGGCAACGTCTGGACGGCGCTCTGGGCGATCATCCGCCTGCCGTCGCTGGCAAGGCGGCTTCGCGAACGGGCCTAGAGCGCTTCATACACCGGCTGCGGTTCTGGGTCGTATCAACTCCACGTGCTGCCTCGATGCCTTTGTTTCAATGCGACACGTTCGAAGGTTACCCAAAGAGCAGGCGGTATAAAAGCATCCCTAAACCCAACCCTAGCGCCATGCCCCATGTGAAACGCTTGTTGCCCTGCATGCCGACCCCTCCCGTTGCTGTTCCCCGTCAGACCGGACGCGTCACCTCTCATTCAGCTAGAAACGACCAAAAGAAAAAAGCAAGCTGCCTTTGGGCCAACGTCGGCGGGGCCCGGACCGTTCCAACTGAACCGCGCGGGGGTCGCGTGGCTAGTTGCGCTGCGCCTTCCAAGAGCCTATAGCCACCGCTCATTCAGGAAGTTCGTCTTCCAGCCTTTGCCGGCGCGACCCCCGCGACAAGCCATGCGGGACGGGGCCGGGGAGGCGCCGCCGACGGGGTAACGCCCTCTCGGCGGCTAATTGCGTTTGCCGCTGCGAAAAGACGTTCGGCGTAATGAGGCGTTGATGTTTGAAAGTCTGAGCGAACGGCTTGGTTCTGTATTCGAGCGCCTGCGCGGGAGGGGCGCGCTCGAGGAAAAGGATGTGGCCGAAGCGTTGCGCGAGGTGCGCGTCGCGCTGATCGAGGCAGATGTCGCGCTGTCGGTCGCGAAGGATTTCGTTGCGCGCGTGAAAGAGCGCGCGGTCGGCGCGGAGGTCGTCCGTTCGGTCAGCCCCGGCCAGCAGGTCGTCAAGATCGTCCACGACGAG
>CAZNXR010000077.1:2568-4544 GCA_964576815.1 uncultured Caulobacterales bacterium
GGCGGCGGCGCGGCTGAGGCGAGCGCCCTCAATCTCGCCACGACGCCCCCCGCGGCGATCCTGATGATCGGCCTGCAAGGCTCGGGCAAGACGACGACGACGGCGAAGATCGCCATGCGGATCGAAAAGCGCGAGAAAAAACGCGTGCTGATGGCCTCGCTCGACACGCGCCGGCCCGCCGCGCAGGAACAGCTTCGCGTGCTCGGCGAACAGGCGGCCGTCAAGACGCTTCCCGTCGTCGCCGGGCAGGGGCCGTTGGAGATTGCCCGCCGGGCGATGGAGGCGGGACGTCTTGGCGGGTTCGACGTTGTCATGCTCGATACGGCGGGGCGTCTTTCCATCGACGAACAGTTGATGACTGAAGTCGCCGACATCGCCAGCGCGACGAGCCCGGTCGAGACGCTGCTCGTACTCGATGCGCTGACCGGCCAGGACGCCGTCGAGACCGCGACGCGCTTCAAGGCCCGCCTGCCGATAACGGGCGTCGTCCTGACACGGATCGACGGCGACGCGCGGGGCGGCGCGGCGCTGTCCATGCGCGCGGTCACCGGCGCGCCGATCAAGTTCGTCGGCATCGGCGAGAAGCTCGATGCGCTTGATACGTTTGATCCTGAACGTATGGCCGGACGCATTCTTGGCATGGGCGACATTGTATCGCTCGTCGAGAAGGCGACCGCCGACATGGATATGGCCAAGGCCGAAAAGGCCGCCAAGAAAATGGCCAAGGGCGAGTTCGATCTCGACGATCTCGCTGAGCAGTTCGGACAAATGCGCCGCATGGGCGGCATGGGGGCGATCCTCGGTTTGATGCCGGGTATGGGCAAGGCCAAGAAGATGCTCGATGCGGCGGGCGGCTTTGACGACCGGGAAATCAAGCGTCAGGAAGCGATCATCAGTTCCATGACGAAAGCCGAGCGACGCAAACCGGCGTTGATGAACGCGCGCCGCAAGATTCGCGTCGCGGGCGGTTCGGGCACTTCGGTTCAGGAGGTCAACAAACTCCTGAAGGCGCATCGCCAGATGGCCGACATGATGAAGAAAATGGGCAAGGGCGGCATGAAGGGCCTCGCCCAGCAGATGGGCGCGCTCGGCGGCGCCGGCGGTATGGTGGGCGCAGGCAAAGCGAAAGCGATGGAGCTGCCCGGCCCAGGCGATGCGGGCTCTGAAGCGCTCGACTTCGAAGCCATAGAGAAAGCGCTTTCCGGGCGCGGCCCGATGCCGCCAGGCCTTGGAGGACTGCCCGGCAAGAAACGCTGAAGTGAAATTCGACCACAGACCAACGAGATAAAACTTCGACAAAACGAACAAGATCGATCAGGAAAGGACTATCCGATGAGCCTAAAAATCAGACTGGCCCGCGGCGGCGCCAAGAAAAAGCCGTTCTACTTCATCGTCGCGGCCGACGGGCGCAGCCCGCGCGACGGCCGCTATATCGAGAAGCTCGGCAGCTACAATCCGCTGTTGAAGCGCGACGACGCCAACCGCGTTCAGTACAATGAAGAACGCGTCAAGCATTGGCTTTCGGTCGGGGCCCAGCCGACTGATCGCGTCGCGCGCTTCCTTTCCGCCAACGGCCTTGTGAAGTGGCAGGCGGGCAACAATCCGAAGAAAGGCGAGCCCGGCGCAGCTTCAAAAGAGCGCGCCGCCAAACGCGCCGAGCGCGAAGCCGCGCAGAACGCGCCGGCTGAAGAAGCGGCCGCCGAGTAACGTCAGGCTCGCAGTCGAGAATTTCGCGGCGCAATCAACTCGCGCTGCGGAAGCTCGCTTTTGCAATTGGCGGGCTTGGTCTGCATATTGCCGGCAAGACGCTAAAGGGGGCGCCCCGGGTTTTGCTAAATGCGTTTGTAAAAACGCGGCCGCTTGTCTTCTGGCCGCCAGCCGCGCTGTTGCTTGTCGCGCTCGGCGCTAGTCTTCTCGATTTCGAAGGCACGCTCGCGGCCGCAACCGCAGCGACGAACTGGATCTTGCACTGGCTC
>CAZNXR010000077.1:4554-8314 GCA_964576815.1 uncultured Caulobacterales bacterium
CGTGTCGTGGACGTCGCTCGGCGCGGTCGCTCTTGTCGTTGCGGCATTCCTGTCTCCGCTGGGGCGCGTGCGGATCGGCGGGCCGGAGGCAAAGCCCATCCTGCCGCGCTGGAACTGGTTCGCGATTACGCTCTGCACCACGATTGCGACCGGCATTCTCTTTTGGGGCGCAGCAGAGCCTATCCGGCATTTGAATAGCCCGCCTGGCTTCTCTATGGCCGAGCCGAACACGCCGGAGGCCGCGCGGTTCGCGCTCGCCTCGCTCTTTATGCATTGGACGATAACGCCCTATGCGATCTACGCCGTGCCGGGCCTTGCTTTCGCGCTGGCTCGTTTCAATTTGCGCGGGCCGTATTCCTATGGCGGGCCGCTCGGCCATGCCTATGGCGGATGGTTCCGGGGCGCGGGCGGATCGGTCGTCGACAGTCTCGCCCTACTGGCGCTCGTGGCCGGCGTTGCGGCCTCGCTCGGCATAGGCGTTTTGACGCTCTCGGGCGGGGCGCTGGCTGTTTTCGGGTTCGAATTCGGCCCCTTAGGCAAACTCTGCGTTACGCTCGCCATAGTCGCCGTGTTCGTCATTTCATCCGTATCCGGCCTGCAGCGCGGCGTTCGCTTGCTGTCCGACATCAATGTGCGGCTGTTCTTCGCGCTGGCCGCGTTTGTGCTCATCGCCGGCCCGACGGGCGCGATGCTGCGCCTTGGGGGGGAGGGACTTGTGGATTACGGCCAGAGCTTTTTCTCCCGCAGCGTGCAGACGGGCCGCGGGCCTGACGCCGAGTGGGTGCGTAACTGGCCGCTTTTTGACTTTGCGAACTGGATGGCGTGGGCCCCGATCACGGCCATGTTCATCGGACGCATCTCTGTTGGCTACACCGTGCGGGAGTTCATCCTTTTCACCGCGGTCGCCCCGGCCGTTTTCAGCATCTTCTGGATGACGATTTTTGGCGGCGCGGCGCTGTCGCTCGATCTCGCCAATGGAGGATCGTTGAGTGCTGCTATCGCGGCGAGCGGTTATGTACGCCCTTTTCCGCGAATTGCCTTTGGCGGGCATTGTGACAGCAGTTTTTTTGTTCAGCGTCTTCATTTCATTCGTCACCGCGATGGACTCAAACACGCTGGCCATGACTGACGTCAGCCTCGGCGCGTCGCCTGAAGGAGAGGCGCAAAACGCAACGCGCGGGGCGCAGGAAACGGCGATCAAGATATTCTGGGGCGCAATCATCGCTGCCGTTGCGTGGGTCATGATCGCCACCAATGGGATTGCGGGCGTCCGTATGCTGTCCAATCTCGGCGGCGTACCGGGTCTTTTCATTATCGTTGGGTGCGGCGTTTTTCTTGTCCGCGCTATTCTCGGCGGCCCCTCGCGCTCCGGTTTGTAAAATTGCGAGTGAGGCGATGCGGCAACAGTGCTCGCTTTATCGAAAATTTAATGCGGTTTAGCGCAGCATCCTTGCGCGGTCGGGATTACATCAAAAATACAGAGGGATATTCCGGCGCAGTTGCGTAAATGGAGTTTGGCGATGCCGACCCTGACCAAAGCACTATTCGCCTTCATGGCCATGCTGGCTTCGGGAAGTTGCGTCCTGCTGGCGGCGGCTGGCGCGAGCTATCTGTCCGGCCCGCAGCGTATCGAAGCTTCCGTTCGCTGAACAAGCGACGGCCGTGAAGGGATTAACGTTCCGTTTACGCCATATAGGCGCATGCGACGCTTGCGACTCGCGCTTGAGACGGCTTTTGCGCCGCGGCTGCGGGCCACCCCTCAGGCTGGCCCGCCTCTCGCTGAATAAATTCCCAGACGCGTTTAGCCGCTCGCTTCAGCTTTTCGGCGTTAGCCGCAAAAGCTTGCCGACGGGCGCGCCGCCCCTGTCTTCGGTGGTGAGATAGATAGCGCCGTCTGGTCCGACCCGAACGTCGCGGATGCGCTCGGCGCGCTCGACAAGGTAACGCTCCTCGCCAACCGGTTTGCCATCCGCGTCGATATCGACCCGGTGGAGCGCCGCGCCTGCGAGCGCGCCGATTAACAGATCGCCCTGCCAGTCTGGGAAAAGATCGCCGGTGTATACCGCAAGTCCAGAGGGGGCGATCGACGGCGTCCAGTATTTCACCGGCTGTTCAGTGCCAGCGTACTCGGTGAATGGCGTAATGCGCGCGCCATTATAGTCGATGCCATAGCTGGCGAAGGGCCAGCCGTAATTGACGCCGGCTTTGATAATGTTGATCTCATCGCCGCCGCGCGGTCCGTGCTCGGTCTCCCACAGGATGTCGCGCGCGGCGTCATAGGCGAGCCCTTGTGGATTGCGGTGCCCTTTGGTGAAGAGTTCCGGTCGCGCGCCCTCGCCGAGAGAAGGGTTGTCTGCCGGGATCGAGCCATCCTCGTTGAGGCGGACGATCGCGCCGAAGCTCGTCTTGGCGTCTTGCGCGAGTTCCTTATACCGCGAGCCCTCGCCGACGGCGATGTAGAGCTTCCCGTCGGGGTGGAATACGAGCTTGCCGCCGAAGTGGAAGCCCGATTGCTTCAGCGGGGCGGCCTCGTAGATCACTTCGAGGTCGATGAGCGCCGCGCCGTCGAAGCGCGCACGCGCGACGCGCAACGCGTTGTTCGATTTGTCGCCATGGGCGTATGAAAGATAGACGAGGCTGTTTTCTGCGAAATCGGGGTGCGGCAGAACGTCGAACATTCCCGCCTGCTGGTCGACATAAACGGCGGGCGTGTTGGCGACCGGTTCGGCGACGAGCGCGCCGTCGCGGACCATCCTAAGACGCCCGGCGCGCTCGGTGACGAGCATCGCGCCGTCGGGCAGGAAGGCGACGCACCAAGGGTTGACGAGGCCGTCGGCCAAGGTCTCGATGGTCAGCGCCTGCGCGCCTTTCGGAGCGGGCTCGGCTTGCATTTTTTGCAGCGAGTTGTCGCCGCCGCCTTTGGGCGCGCCCTGCGCAAACGCCGCGCTGCCAAGGCCTGCTAGGGCGAATACCGCTACGCCGGCGCGGAAAGCGGCTTTCATCGTGGCGCGTTCGATTTTTTGCATGATGATTTCCATCTCGTAACTGATTGAGTGATCGGCTCGGTCTGCGATGGCGCCCGACTTTCCCGCCCGGAGACAACCAATCGCCGGTTCGAAAAGCCCGCCAAGGGCTCGACGGCGGCGTGCCGACTGCTAGAACGGTGGCGACGTTGTAGGGTTAAAGCCATGAATTGGGCAAGAACGGGTCTCGCGTGGATCGTCGGCGTCGCCGTCGGTTATGCGGCGTCGGTCGCCGCCTATACCCAGCAGGTGATCGGCAAACAGGCCGCCCTCGGCGCTGTTTACACACCGAGCCAGTATGGCCAGACGCTGGTTGAAAATTTCGGCGGGCTTATCGGCCAGTTTGGCGCCGTGCTCGCGATCGCCCTGACCGTAGGCTTTGCCATTGCCGGCGCGCTGCGCCGATTCATTCCGCTCGCGCCAATCGTCGCCTTCCCGCTCGCCGGAGGCGCGGCGCTGTTTGCGGCTGTTTGGTTGATCGAGAATGTCATGTTCGGCGGCGGCGTCGGGGCGATCGGCGGCGCCCGCGACATTGCAGGACAAGCGATGCAGGGATTGGCGGGGGCAATCGGCGGGGCCGCGTTCGCACTCCTGTTGCCCGCACGGAAGCATTGATGGACGGCGACCACTCCGAACCCTTCGCCGCGCGCGCGGCAAAACCCCCTGCGCGGATCGGCGTCGTAAGCCTCGGCTGCACGAAGGCGCTCGTCGATTCTGAACGGATCATGACGCGGCTG
>CAZNXR010000078.1:0-1512 GCA_964576815.1 uncultured Caulobacterales bacterium
GAAAGACTCGCCGGATCGCCGACGACCAGCTCCGCCATCGCGCCTGCCAGCATTTCGTTGAAGCGGTCGGCGACGTCCTCTTGGACGCAGACGACGCGGCAGGCGGAACAGCGCTGGCCCGCGCTTTGAAAGGCGGAGGCGACTGCATCGCGCACGGCCTGTTCGAGGAGCGCCGTTGAATCGACGATCATCGCATTGATGCCGCCCGTTTCCGCGATCAGCGCCGCGTCCCATTTGCCGGCGCTCGACAGACCGCGATTGATGACCTGCGCGACCTCGGTGGAGCCGGTGAAGACGACGCCCGCGATACGGCGGTCGGCGACGAGCGGCGCTCCTACCGACGGACCGTCGCCCGGAAGATATTGAAGCACGCCGCGCGGTATCCCCGCATCGTGGAGAAGAACGACCGCGTCATGCGCGATGATGGGCGTTTGCTCGGCGGGCTTGGCGATGACGGCGTTCCCCGCCGCAAGCCCTGCCGACACCTGCCCGAGAAAGATCGCCAGCGGAAAGTTCCACGGCGAAATGCAGGCGACGACGCCGAGAGGCTCGCCCTTCTGCGACAGGCCCTCATGCGCATAATAACGCAGAAAATCGACGGCCTCCCGCACTTCAGCGACGGCGTCGGGGATCGTCTTGCCTGCTTCGCGCACCGCGAGTTGGAGGAAATGTTCGGCGCGCGCTTCGAGGAGATCGGCCGCGCGGCTGAGAATCGCAGCGCGTTCGCCGGCGGGTGTCGCCGCCCATTTCGGCGCGGCGAGCGCGGCCTTGTCGCAGGCGAGACTGACGTCGACGGCGCTGGCGCTCCGCACCGCCCCGATGATCTCGTCCGTATGCGCTGGATTGACGGACGGTTCAGCCGGGCCTTTTTCGGCGAGCGCATCGATCAGCGGCCCGTAAAGGGCGCCCGATTTCAACGCGGTTCCGACCGCCAGCTCCAGTTGCTCGGCCGTCTCGGGGTCGGTCTCGTCCCAGCCTTCCGCCGACAGGCGTTCGCCCCGGAAGAGATCGCGCGGCGCGGGGATCGCGGGGTTTGGGAAGACGTTGAGGGCGCGCGCCTCTTCGACAGGATCGGCGACGATGCGGTCGATCGAGTGATCGGGATCGAACAGCTGGTTGACGAAGGACGAGTTGGCGCCGTTCTCAAGGAGGCGGCGCACGAGATAAGGCAGCAGCTCCTTATGTCCGCCGACCGGCGCATAGATGCGCGAACGCGCGCCCGAGGCGATCAGGCTGTCATGGAGCGCCTCGCCCATGCCGTGCAGGCGCTGGAGCTCATACTCGGTCACATCGCCTGCCATTTCGCGGACGATCGCGGCGGTCATCGCGTTATGGGTCGCAAATTGCGGATAGATGACGTCTGAGTTGGCGAAGAGCTGCTTTGCGCAGGCCTGATAGGAAACATCTGTCAGCACCTTGCGCGTGAACACGGGATAGCTTTCGAGGCCCATCACCTGCGCGCGCTTGATCTCGCCGTCCCAATAGGCGCCCTTGACGAGCCGCACCATGACG
>CAZNXR010000078.1:1522-8295 GCA_964576815.1 uncultured Caulobacterales bacterium
ACGAGAGGCGCGCGCCGCTGATAGGCCTGCACGACGACGCCGAAGCCGTCCCAGCCTTCGAGCTTCGGGTCGCGCATCAGGGCGTCAATGAGATCGAGCGACAGGTCGAGCCGCGCGGCTTCCTCTGCGTCGATGTTGAAACCGATATTGGCTTCTTTCGCCTGAACGGCGAGCGCGCGCGCCCGCGCGCCCAGCTCTGACAGCACCCGTGTCCGCTTGCCGTACTCATAGCGCGGATGAAGCGCAGAGAGCTTCACCGAAATGCCGGGATTGTCGATGGGACGCGCGGCGGTCGCTCCCGTCGCGATCTCGGCGATCGCCGTCGCGTAGTCGCGAAAGTATTTGTCTGCGTCGGCGGCGGTGTGCGCAGCCTCCCCGAGCATGTCGAAGGAAAAATTATAGCCTTTGGCAGCGTAGTCGCGCCCCCGCCGCTGCGCTTCGCCGATCGTTTCGCCGAGCACGAAATGCTCGCCCATGATCTTCATCGCCTGCGCGACGGCGGCGCGGATGACCGGCTCGCCGACGCGGTCGAGCGCGTCCTTGGTCGCTTTCACGAGCTTGCGGCCCGGGTCCTTCGCTTCGACATCGTCGAGCCAGGCGGCGGTCAGCATCAACGCGCGCGTCGAGAAGTTGACGAGCGGGAAGGGGCTCTTGCCCTTGTGCGCGGCCCAGTCGCCGGCGTCGACCTTATCCTTGATGAGCGCGTCGGCGGTCGCCGCGTCCGGCGTCCGGAGCAGCGCCTCGGCAAGACGCATCAAGGTCACGCCCTCGGCGGTCGAGAGGCCATATTCCTGGAGGAACTTGTCGACCAGCGTCGAGCGCGAGGCGTTCGACCGCGCCGAGGCGACGAACGCCGCCGCCTTTTCTTGCGCCGCGCGGCGCGTCTCTAGCGGGAGCGCCGCGTTTTCAATGAGGGTTTTCGCCAGCGCCGTTTCGTCGGTGAGCGTCGTGGCGCGGATCGCCTGTCTCAAGTCCGTGAGCGGTGTCCGGGCGGTCATGGGATCGCGGCTTCCGGTTGATCGATTGGGGTGGCGACCGCTTAGCGCGAAGACAGCGCGCTGTCATTCCCGGCGCCGGCGCCGAAAAGCCGGCGGTGTCCGAGCCAGAGCAATGGCGGCATCAGCAATTCAAGCGCGCCAAGAAAGAGGAAGAGCGGATGTGGCGGCCCCGCCGCGATCAGGGAAATGATCCGCGCAATACCGCCAGCGAAAAAGACCGCGAGGAGAAATCCGAACGCCTGTGCGCGCGCATCGAGCTGGCGGCTGCACCAGATCAGCGCCAGGCCAAAGCCGACAAAGAGCGTGGCGTAGAAACGATCCTCGCTGTCCATCGTCGCGTTCACGGGGATTGAGCCCGGGATCACGGAAGGCCCCAAAGCGACATGCGCAAGGCCGATCGCCGCACAAACGGACCCGAACAGGAAAATCAGCGCTGAATAGGCCTGTCGCATCGCCCCTGTCCTCCCGACCGGACAATGGCCCGAAATCGCGCAGTTGGGGCGGCGGCAATTCGCCCCGCCGCGCTGCAATATGACGTTGCGCGCCGGGTGGGCGCCGCCTAGGTAGACCTTTCTAAAGGAGCGAGCCTAGCCTTCGCGGCGGCATTCGAAAGGAAGTTCCCGATGACCGAAGCCTATGTCTATGACGCAGTCAGGACCCCCCGCGGCAAAGGTAAACCGGACGGCAGCCTCCACGAGATCACGCCAATCCAACTGGTGACCCAGGTTCTCGAAGCGGTCCGCGACCGCAACAACCTCGACACAACGCATGTTGATGATGTCGCGATGGGCGTCGTTTCCCCGGTCGGCGAGCAAGGCGCGGTCATCACGCGCACCGCCGTCCTCAATGCGGGCTTCGCCGAAACGACGGCGGGCATTCAGGTCAACCGCTTCTGCGCGTCCGGCCTTGAGGCGATCAACATTGCGACCGCCAAGGTGAAATCCGGCGAAGCCGACCTGACGATCGCCGGCGGCGTCGAATCGATGAGCCGCGTGCCGATGGGCTCGGACGGCGGCGCCTGGCCGGTCGATCCCTCGGTCGCGTTCAAGACCTATTTCGTACCGCAAGGCATTTCGGCGGACCTTATTGCGACAAAGCACGGTTTTTCGCGCGACGACGTCGACGCCTATGCGGTCGAGAGCCACAAGCGCGCGGCGCGGTCGTGGAAGGAAGGGCGCTTCAAGAAGTCGATCGTGCCGGTCAAGGACGTCTTCGGCATGGAAGCGCTCGCGCATGACGAGACTGTGCGGCCCGAGACAGACATGCAGGTGCTCGGCGCGCTTAGCCCCTCCTTTGCGATGCTCGGCGAAAGCGTCGGGTTCAACGCGGTCGCCCTCCAGAAATATCCGGAAGTCGAAAGGATCAATCACGTCCACCATGCCGGCAATTCCTCCGGCATCGTCGACGGCGCCGCAGCGGTGCTGATCGGCACGAAGGAAATGGGCGCTAAGCTCGGGCTAAAGCCGCGCGCGCGCATCGTCTCCATGGCCTCGGTCGGCGCGGAGCCGACCATTATGCTGACCGGCCCCGAATTCGCCGCACAGAAGGCGCTGAAGCGCGCCGGCATGACGAAGAACGACATCGACCTTTGGGAGTTGAACGAGGCGTTCGCGTCCGTCGTGCTGCGTTTCATGCAGGCGCTCGACATCGATCACCAGGACATCAACGTCAATGGCGGCGCTATCGCCATGGGCCACCCCTTGGGCGCGACCGGCGCGATGATTTTCGGCACGATGATCGACGAGCTCGAGCGCTCGGGCAAATCGACCGCGCTCATCACGCTCTGCATCGGGGCCGGCATGGGCACCGCGACGATTATTGAGCGGTGCTAAGTTGTAGGTTTTAGGTTGTGCGTGCTTTCGAGCCGCGCGCCGCATCACAACCAGCCGCCCCCACACTTCAACCTCGCCATTGTTCCGCACACGCTAAGGACAACGCCATGACCAACGAAGCGATGACAGTCGAAATTGACGGCGATGGGATCGCGCTTGTCACCATCGACCTCAAAGGCCAGTCGATGAACGTCTGGAACGAGGCGTTGATGACCGAGTTCGCCGCGTTCATCGAGAAGTTCTGCTCGGACGATGCGATCAAGGGCGCGGTCATCACCTCAGGCAAGAAATCAGGCTTCCTGGCCGGCGCCGACCTTCGGATGCTCGGCGGCGGCGGCATCACCGGCGGCGCGACTGACAAGAAGGCGGTGTTCGAGCGCCTGTTCAATCTCAATGCGATGCTGCGGAAGCTCGAAACGAGCGGCAAGCCGGCGAAGAAGCTGATCAGCGGCGAAGCGTCGGCCAAGCCGGTCGCGGCGGCGATCAACGGCCTGGCGCTCGGCGGCGGGCTTGAGCTGGTGCTCGCCTGTCATTATCGGGTGTGTGCGGACGATCCGAAGATCCAGCTCGGCGTGCCGGAGGTGCAGGTCGGGCTTCTCCCCGGCGGCGGCGGCACGCAGCGCCTGCCGCGCCTTGCGGGCCTCCAGCAGGCCGCGATTATGGCGACGCAAGGCCAGCCGATCGACCCGAACGCCGCAAAAGGCTTCGGCATCATCCATGAAACAGCCCCGGCCGGCGAAATCGTCGCCAAGGCGAAAGCCTGGGTGAAAGCGAACCCGAAAACGTCGGCGCCCTGGGACAAGCAAGGCTTCAAATATCCGGGCGGCGCCGGGCCGACGCACCCCGCCGCGGTGCAGTTCCACATCGGCTCCAACGCCATGGCGCAGCGCGAGACGCAGCATAACTATCCTGCGGTGCAGTACATTCTCTCCTGTCTCTATGAGGGCTCGGTCGTGCCCTTCGACACCGCGCTCCGGATCGAGTCGAAATATTTCGGCAAGCTGGTCACGAGCCCGCAGGCGCGCAACATGATCCGTACCCTGTTCATCAACAAGCAAGCGGCGGAGAAGGGCGAAGCGCGGCCGAAAGGCGTTGAAAAGTCAGCCATCAAGAAGGTCGGCGTTCTCGGCGCCGGGATGATGGGCGCGGGTATCGCTTACGTGACAGCCAAAGGCGGGATGGAGGTCCTCCTCCTCGACCGCGACATGCCGGCCGCCGAAAAGGGCAAGGCCTATTCCGCCGGCATCGTCGAGAAAGGCGTTTCGCGCGGCAAGGTCACCAAGGAAAAGGGCGCGGAGTTGCTTGCGCGCATCAGGCCGACGACGAGGTATGAAGACCTCGCCGACGTCGATATGATCATCGAGGCGGTTTTCGAGGACCCCGACGTCAAGGCGGACGTCATCAAGAAGACGGAAGCCGTCATCCGCAAGGATGTCATCTTTGCGTCGAACACCTCGACGTTGCCGATCACGGGCCTTGCGAAAAATTCCGTGCGCCCGGACCAGTTCATCGGCGTCCATTTCTTTTCGCCGGTCGATAAGATGCCGCTCGTCGAGATTATTCCGGGCGCAAAGTCCGGCGACAGGGCGCTTGCCGCGGCGCTCGATTATGTCGGCATGATCAAGAAGACGCCGATCGTCGTCAAAGACACGCGCGGCTTCTATACGAACCGCGTCGTGCCGCCTTACCTCAACGAGGCGATGCTGATGGTGAAGGAGGGGATCAGCCCCGCCCTCATCGAAAACGTCTCGAAAATGCTCGGCATGCCGGTCGGCCCGCTCGCCCTCGTAGACGAGACCTCGCTTGAACTCGGCAAGCGCGTGATGGACGCGACGAAGAAGGAACTCGGCAAGGACTACAAGCCCTCCGGCGTCGAAGACCTCTTCGAGGTCATGGTCGATAAATTAGGGCGCAAGGGGCGGAAGTCCGGCGGCGGCTTCTATGACTATCCCGCAGACGGGAAGAAGTCCCTCTGGAAGGGCATCGCCGATTATTTCCCGCCGGCGAAAACGCAGCCGAGCGCCGACGAGGTTAAAGAGCGCATTCTATACGCGCAACTTATCCCTGCGGCGCAGTGCTACGCCGACGGCATCGTGCCCGATCCTCAGTCGGCTGATCTCGGCGCCATCTTCGGCTGGGGCTTTGCGCCGTGGACCGGCGGCCCGATGAGCTATATCGACACGGTCGGCGTCGATACCTTCGTCCGTAAGGCGGAAAGTCTCGCGCAGAAATACGGCGCGCGTTTCAACCCGCCGCAGAAGTTCCGCGACATGGCGGCCAAGCGCGAAACGCTCTACAAGGCGGCTTGAGAAGCTTCGTATACGGAGCGCATGGCGGGTATTCGCCGATGAAGGCCGGCGCGCGACGCCGGCCTTTGTTATTGCGCCGGGAATTAACCTTAGCGTTTTGATAATGAATGCACGCTATGGTTGTATTTCGTCCGCCATTCACCAAAAAAAGGAGGCGACGTGATGACGGCCCCCAGCGCTCCGTCGCGCATTCAAGCGCGCCTTGCGGCCCTTGCGGCGACGCCCGCGTCAAGAACGGCGCCGCCGCCGGCGGGGCGGCCCCGCCAGGACCTCCGCCAGGACCCGCGCGAAAAAGTCTACCGCTTCGCGCGGCTGGTTCTTTCCGGCGAAGCCTCGGTTGAGTGCGTCGTTCTCGACCTAAGTCGGGGCGGCGCGCGCGTGCAGTTCAACAATTTCGGCGCCGGTTTGCCGGAATTTGTGACGCTCGAGATTGCAGTCTCCGGCACTTCGCGACGGGCGCGAGTCCAATGGACGCGAGATCATCAAGCGGGTCTGGCCTTCATTGACCCCTCGCGGCGTATCTTTGGGACGAGGATCAGTCCGACTGTCCACCAGGGCCTCTTGGCGCTCGAACGCGCTCCTGCGCGGGAGAGTTCGGCTGATACTGGTTTTCGATGATCCAGACTCATCGAGAACCGGCAAGCGCGACTGCGCGCCCGCAGCGAAGCGAGGATACCTTTCAGTGATCGGTTACAATCACTGAAAGAGCGTATGAGAGGGTAGTGCGTGACGCCGGTCTATCTCCCGATCCTCTTGATGAAGAGTGCGCCTGATCTTGATCAGACGACTGCCGAATCAGCGCCAACTATCGGTTCTGCTTGCTTCTACTATGCACCAGATTTCCGGGCAGCGTTTGAACGTAACGGGAACGAACTTAAGAATATTTAATAAAAACAATGCGATAGACGGTATTGCCAAATAGGAACAAAACAGGTACGAAGGCTTCGATTGACGGGACGAAGTCCCATAGGGCACGGAGGCGAGGGCGATGACGAGACCCGGTTTGCGGTTGGTGGAGGCGGAAAACGTGGACAAGAAAAAGGCGCTCGAAGCGGCGATCTCGCAGATCGACAAGGCCTTCGGCAAGGGCTCCCTGATGCGCCTTGGCGACCGCGAAGTGCTCGATATCGAGGCCATCTCGACAGGTTCGCTTGGCCTCGACATCGCGCTTGGGATCGGCGGATTGCCCCGTGGGCGCATTGTCGAGATTTACGGCCCCGAGAGCTCCGGCAAGACGACGCTGGCGCTGCAGGTCGCCGCCGAATCGCAAAAAAAGGGGGGCGTCGTAGCCTTCATCGACGCCGAACACGCGCTCGACCCCGTCTACGCGCAAAAGTTAGGCGTCAATCTTGATGATCTGCTGATTTCCCAGCCTGACGCCGGCGAACAGGCGCTTGAAATAACCGACACGCTGGTGCGGTCGGGCGCGGTCGATGTGCTGATCATCGACTCCGTGGCGGCGCTGACGCCGCGCGCCGAGCTTGAAGGGGAAATGGGCGACTCCCTGCCGGGTCTCCAGGCCCGCCTGATGAGCCAGGCGCTCAGAAAACTCACCGCTTCGATCTCGAAGTCGAACACGCTCGTCATCTTCATCAACCAGATCCGCATGAAGATCGGCGTGATGTTCGGATCGC
>CAZNXR010000079.1:0-8199 GCA_964576815.1 uncultured Caulobacterales bacterium
GCGCAGATCGCCGAGCATGTGCGGGCACGCCTTGCGCGCCAGATCTGCGGCGCCATCAAGGCCGCAGACGGGGCGGCGCCGATCGTCACGCTGTCGCAGGACTGGGAGCGCGCCTTCGCCGAGAACCTCATCGGCCATGGGCCCGAACGCCAGCTTGCGATGGCCCCGTCAAAGATCCAGGAATTCGTCGCCGCCGCGCTTCGCAAACTCGAAGACGCCGCCGGCAGCGGCTACGCCGCCGCGCTGGTGACGAGCGCCGCTGCGCGGCCCTATGTCCGCTCGGTCATCGAGCGGGTGCGCCCGCAAACGATGGTGTTGAGCCAGGCGGAAATTCATCCGCATGCGCGCCTGCGGAACCTCGGCTCCATCTGACGCCCTTGCGCGAAAGGGGGCCGGGGCCGATACTCGGCGTTAGTTTTCGCCGAGTATGCCTTTCTCATGATGAAATTCATCGCCCCGACCGTCGAAGCCGCCAAGGCCAAGGCGCGCCGCGCGCTTGGCGAAGGCGTTTCGATCGTTTCGGTGCGCAATCTGCCGTCGGGCGATGTCGAAGTGTCAGCCTCGGACGGCCCGGCGCCGGCCGCGCCGCCCGCTCCGGTTGAACCCGGCTTCGGCGATCACACGCGCCAGGTGCTCAGCGACGCGGCGCAACGCGGCGCGCCATCGACCGGCGCGCGTCTTCATGAACCGCTTGAACAGAAATTTGCGATCGATGCGCTCGCACGCCTGTCGAGCGAACTCTCAGGGCGCCCCCATCGCGCCGGACCGGTGGACCTCTCCGATCGCACCGCGCGCGCGATGGCCGATGCGCTTCGCCCGCATGGGCTCTCCGATGAACTCATCGCCGCGATTACCGAGGGCGCGCGTCTCGCGGAAGTCGATGACGATCTCTACCGGCTGGAGCGCGGGCTCGCTTACGCCTTCGATTATGCGCCGGTCCATTTTTCGCCGCTGACGCCGGTGATGCTTGTCGGCCCGACGGGCGCCGGCAAAACGTCCTGCGGCGCCAAGCTCGCAGCGGCTGCGCTCGCGCGCGGGGCGGCGGCTTTCATCATGACCGCCGATGTCGGGCGCGCGGGCGCAATCGACCAGATCAGGGCCTATGGCGATGCTCTGGGTGCGGATTATTACATCACCGAGACGCCGCATGAAGTCGCCGAAGCCCTTCGCTCGAAACGCCCTACGGGCGCCGTCGTTCTCGACACGCCGGGGGTCAGCCCCTACGATCCCGGCGACTTCGCGGCGCTGCGCTCCTTCCAGGAAGCGACGCGCGGCGAGCCGGTGCTGGTTCTGCCCGCAAGCGGCGACCCGGAGGAGTTCAAGGACTGGGCGGCCGCCTTCGCCGAGTTCGGCGCGCGGCGGATGATCATCACCAAATTCGACGCGACGCGGCGCGCGGGCGCGGCGCTTTCCGCCGCCTTCGCGTCGAAATTCACGCTCGCGCATTTCTCGCAGACGCCCTTCATCTCGGAGGGCCTGATCGACGCCACGCCGGACTACCTCGCGCGCCGCCTGCTTGCCGGCCGCGTCGGCCGGATCTCTTGATCAATACCGGATCAGCGCGCTGCCCCAGGCGAGGCCGCCGCCGAGCGCGGCGAAGACGAGGAGTTCGCCGCGCTTGATGCGGCCGTCGCGGATGCCCTGATCGAGCGCGAGCGGGATCGAGGCGGAGGATGTGTTCGCGTGTTTCTCGATCGTGACAATGATCTTCGACTCATCGAGTTCAAGCCGCTTGGCGCAAGCCTCGATGATGCGGATGTTCGCCTGATGCGGCACGAACCAGTCAATCTCCTCGCGCCTCACGCGCGCGCGTTCCGTCACCTCAAGAACGGCGTTTGAAATTTCCTGCACGGCGTTCCGGAACACTTCCTTGCCGTTCATCCGCACCTTACCGACGGTCTGCGTCGAGGAAGGGCCTCCGTCGGCGTAAAGATGTTCGGCGAGGGTCCCGTCGGCCGACAGATACGTCGCCAGCACGCCGCGCGGCGCCGCCGCCGTACGCGGCTCGGCGGCGGAGAAAACGACCGCGCCGGCGCCGTCGCCGAAAAGGACGCAAGTCGCCCGGTCTTCCCAGTCAAGAAAGCAGGACAGCGTTTCCGCGCCGATGACGAGCGCGTGCCGCACCGTCCCGGTCGAGATGAAGTTGTGCGCGAGCGTCGTCGCGTAGAGAAACCCCGCGCACGCCGCCGACACGTCAAACGCGATCCCCGGCGGGGCGCCCAGTTTCTGCTGCACATAGACGGCGGTTGAGGGGAAGGTCTTGTCCGGCGTCACCGTGGCCACGATGATAAGGTCGATGTCGCGCGGTTCGAGCCGCGCCTCCTTCAGCGCCGCGCGCGCGGCGTTGACGGCTAGGTCCGACGTCACCTCGCCCCCGCTCGCATAATGCCGCTCGCCGATGCCGCTGCGCGAGCGGATCCATTCGTCGGAGGTGTCCACGCGTTTGGCGAGTTCGTAGTTCGTCACCGTGCGCGCCGGCAGGAACGAGCCGACGCCTGCTATCACTGTTTCGATCGCCGTCATGCCCGCCCCTGCTACCCTGTCAAATCCGCGCCAAGACGCTCCAGCATCACGCGGCGCGCATCATTGATCTTGGCGGCGAGATAGTCGGTGCCGCCCTTGTCCGGGTGAAGTTGCCCGATGAGTTTTTTGTGCGCGGCGCGAATTTCATCGGCCGTCGCGCCCGCGCTGACGCCGAGGATCGCCGCCGCCTCTTCATGGACGAGCACGGCCTTCGGAACGACGGCGCGCGCCGCACCCGCGCCGGGGATCGCCCGCTCCCCCTCCCCGCCATTGGCCTTGATCGCCCGGTCGCGCCAAAGCTCGATCGCGGTGACGCCGCCCGCCGCGAGCAGCACCATCAGCGCCAGCGGCAGCAGCTTCGCGGCGAGGAGCGCCGCGGCGATGCCGAGCCAAACCACGACCTTCAATAGAAAGACGGCCCGCTTCTGCCCGCCGCGCGCGGCCCCGCCTTTCCCGGCGCGATAAAGCACCCAGAATGCCGCACCGGCGGCGAGCAAGAGAGCCAGACCTCCGACCATCAACGCCCTATTGCGCTGCGAAACGCGCACCATGCCCGAAACCGGAGGGGTACGGAACCCGAGAGGCGGAAAGTGGCAGGAAATTAGGCGGGGAATTCTAGCGTAATCACGCCGCTTCGCGCCCGCCCGGCGCTTCCTCGCCGTTCGGCAACGCGGGCTTCGGCAGATGCAGCGTCGCGATCAACGAGCGGATTTCGAGTCGCGCGGTGACGTGGCTCATGGTCGAGAGGCGCAAGGGCGCATCCTCACCGCCGAGGTCGAGGAGCGTCAGGCCCATCGGGAACAGCTCACGATAGATGACGCGGTCGCCGAAGCCGCGCGCCAGGCGAAAGCCGATGCGCGTCGATAGGTCTTCTAGTTTCTCGCCCATCGCGCGCTTGTTGTTAGCGCGCGTCGCCGACAGACGGTTGCGCATGACCACCCAGTCGATGCCGCCCGGCACGCCGGACATCGCGCGGCGCTTCCTCGCATTCCACACCATCTCGCTGTAAAGGCTCGGGCCGATGACGGCGCCGGTTTCGGGATCGAGGCGCGCCAGCAGATCGAAATCGACGAAGCTGTCATTCAAGGGCGTGATGATGGTGTCGGCATGCGCGTGCGCAAGGCGCGAGAGATGGGTGTCCGCGCCCGGGCAGTCAATGACGACGAACTGGCAGTCGGCGAGCGTCTGCAGCGATCCGGTGAATTGCTCCGTCTCCTGACGGCGCGCTTCCTCGCGGCTGTCGAGCGAAGACGGTTCGATGCGCGGCGTCAGCGGAAAGACGATCGGCGACTTTTTCGCGTCGGCGAAAACGCGGCGGTTCTCGATATAGCGGGAGAAACTCCGCTGGCGCATATCGAGATCGATCGCCGCGACGCGGTAACCCGCCTTCAGAAGGGCGACCGTGACATGCATGGCGGCGGTCGATTTGCCCGAGCCGCCTTTTTCATTGCCGAGTACGATGACGTGCGTCACGCAAGGTCCCTTCGGGCTCTCCCCAGAGGCCAGCGGCCCCGGGCCCTTTTCATCGCCGTGATTTCCCGCCCCACCGCAAGCCGGGCCGCCTTCGGGCCGCCTTTTTGCAGGGCGGTCTGAGAAGGCGAAGACCTTCACCCGATTCTGGACGCGGCCACGAGGTTAACCATGCGTTTGATCGCCGGTCTCATCGGCTCGCTTGCAGCAGCGGTGATGGTCGCGGGGACCGCCAGCGCCGAACTGCTTGTCGCGCCGCTCCGGCAAGTCATCACCGCGAAGGAACCGGTGGGGCGCTACCGGGTATCGAACCCGTCGGACAGGATCGTCGAAGCGCGCATCGACTGGATCGACCTGCTGGCGACGCCGGACGGCTATGCGCCTGCGGGTGCTGCGGATCGCGCCAGGATCAGCGCGGCCCCCTATCTCATCGTCTCCCCGGCGCGCCTGAGGCTTGAGCCCGGCGGACACGCGGAAGTTGTGGTTCGCCTGAAAAAGGGCGTGTCCATCCCCGCAGGCGAGCGGCGATCGCACCTGATCGTGCAGACGACGCCGGCCCGAACGCCGCTGCGCCGGGCGAGCACGGGGCTGGAGGTCGATGTCGGGCTTGGCGTATCGACGCCGGTGATCCTGCGCAGCGGTTACGCGACGCCGGCGTTGTCGTTTGAGCGATCAAAGCTCGTCCGCGATGCAAACGGCGCCCTCGGTTTTGAAACGACCCTCAAGGGTGCGGGAAAATATTCCGCCTACGGCCGGATCGAAGCGCAGCTGGAGTCTGCGGGGCGCTCTACGATTCTGGCGACGGCTGCGAATGTCGCCGTCTATCCGGACAGCGGCGCTCGAATGCTGACTTTGCCGCTCGCCGTCGAAGCGCTTCCCGCAGGCCGAATGACGGTCACCTATTTCAGCGTCGGCGACGGACGCGAAGAGCCGCTCGCCTCAAAGACGTTCGAGATCGCGCCGCCGGCGCCGCCGCCGATTGAAGCTAAAAAAATCAGTTTGTCGCGTTGACGTCGAGCATCGACAAACGCTCGCCGCCGAAATTGGCGACGCGGCAGAATACGCCTTTCGCCGACAATGTGTCGCACAGCTCCGTCGCCTTCTCGCGCGAGGAGAATCCGCCGCCGACGAGACGGAGATACGCGCCCTTGCCGTCGATCGCCACGCGTTCGATACGCGGCTCCAGAAGGCCGAGTTGGTCAGGATTGTCGCGCTGCAGTTTCGCCCAACCGGCGCTCGCCTCTTCGACGCGCCGATAGGATGCGAGATGAACGCCCCACAGAACGCTCGTCATCTTGATTTCGGGGTTGGACGCCTCGCTTTCGAAATTGGCGTCCGACGATGCAAGGCGCGGCTGCACAAGACGCGGTTGGGCGTCGACCGGCACCGGCGCCGAGGGGAGCGAGTCGCGCGGGTTCGGCGCAGCGACGACCGGTGCTGCGGGCGCCATTGAAGCTGCCGGCTTGTCAGCGACGGATCCCGCGTCTGCAAGTTTTTCGTCGATCGGCTGCGGCGACGGCGGCAGGCTCGGCTGTTCAACCGCTGCGGCGCGCTGGACTTTCTTCGCGGCGTCCGCGAGTGCGAGTTCGAGGCGATTGTTCTCAGCCTTAAGCGTCTCAACCTGCGATTGCAGTCTAGCACGCTCGGACTTGACGGTATCAAGCTCAACGGCTTGGGCCTCGACGAGGTTCGCCTTTTCCGACCCGAAAATCGTCGCGCAAGATTGCACGAGCAGGAAAAGGGAAAGCGCCCCCACCCTTCTCGCAGCCGCCATCGGCCTCGCCTTGAAAGCGCCGAACGCTTGACGCATTAGCTGCTCCGACCTACCGCCCGCCCATCGCCCCCGCAGGACCTATAGCATGCCCGCTACCGCCGTCGATTCGCAAATGGGGGTCGCCAGGACGATTAAAGCCTTGCGGGCCCGGGTGGATGGGTGGCGGTCCGCCGGGCTGACTGTTGGGCTGGTTCCCACCATGGGGGCCCTGCATGACGGGCATTTGTCGCTGATCCGGCGGTCGCATGGTCTCGCCCAGCGCACTATCGCCTCGATCTTTGTCAATCCGGCCCAGTTCGCCCCAACCGAAGATCTCGGCTCCTATCCTCGCCAGGAAGGCGTCGATCTTGAACTGCTGCAGAAGGCAGGTTGCCATCTCGCTTTCTTGCCGACAGCCGAGGAGATGTATCCTGAGGGCTTCCAGACCTCTGTCGCCGTCGGCGCCGTGGCGCAAGGACTTTGCGGCGCCTCTCGCCCGCACTTCTTCGGCGGCGTGGCGACGGTCGTCGCCAAGCTTCTCAATCAGGCGCGGCCCGACGTCGCCGTCTTCGGCGAGAAAGACTACCAGCAATTGCTCGTCATTCGCCGGATGGTGAAAGACCTCAACATGAGCGTCGATATTATGGGCGCGCCGATCCTGCGTGAAGCGGACGGGCTCGCGATGTCGTCGCGCAACGCCTATCTGACGCAGGAGGGACGCGCCGTCGCCGGGAGACTGAACGGCGTCATCAGCGACATGGCGGGCAAGCTTTCGAACGGCGCGGCGATCGACGCCGTTTTGACCGAGGGCCGCACCGCGATCGGTCAGGCTGGCTTCGACAAGCTCGACTATCTTGAAGTGCGTTCCGCAGACCTTCTCGAACCGATGGGGCCGGGGCCGGCGACGAAACCCTCGCGCGTTTTCGTCGCAGCGATCGTCGGCAGGACGCGGCTGATCGATAACTGGCCGGTCGAGCCCGCCGCTTAATCCGCGCCGAGGGACGCGACGCCCTCATGGAGCCAGCGCCACTCCGGGAAATTCCGCCCTGCGAGCCGCGACAGCGCCTCGGTCTCTTTCATGATCCGTGGACGGATGAGGGCGAGGCCGGCTTCGAGTTCATCGTCCGGAATGACGCGCAGCGCGGGCTTTGCAAGCGCCGCAAGCGCCTGCTTGCGCAAGGCCTTCGGCATGACGGCCTTCGCCGCCGCCCAGACCGGCGTTCCTTTCAGCTTCGAGAACGGGCCTGAAACGCGCGACACCGTCTCCCGGCCGCGATTGGCGTGCGCGAGCGCCGGCGGCGCGGCCCCGGCGCTTTCGAGCTCCAGGAACTGAAGAAGCGCTTCGATCGCCATGTTGGGCTCGGCCGTCAGCGACTCCATCGTCAGCACATGCACGCGGTCGCGCCCGAAGGTCTCCACATAAGGGGCAAGCTGCATGGCGTAATTCCCGACATCCGCGATCTCGCGCGAGGCTTTCATCGCTTCGGGAAACGATCGCCCTTCGGCGGAGAACTCGACCTCCCACCAATAATGGCTGACGGCGCGCGCAAACGGATCGCGCATGATGTAGACGATGCGCGCATCCGGAGAAAATTCGCGAATATCGTCTGCGACAGGCCCCAGACGCGGCGCCTTCGTATAATCGGTCGAAGACTCGCCGACATAGCGCTCGCTTTTCGCCTCCGCAAAGTGCTCAAGATACCAGGCGAGATTCTTGCCGCTGTTGGTGCCTGTAAACCACGCGGGTTCCTTGAGTTTCCGGCTCATGAAGATCTCGGGATGGGCGTCGAGCATTCTGTGAAGGCTCGTCGTGCCGCATTTCATCGAGCCGACAAGAAAGAGGTTGGGGCGTCGTCCAGCAGCGGTCATGGGGTCGTTTCCGGAAAGGTTCGGTCGAGAAAATCTCTAAACCAGGCGATCGTCGCCTGCTCGCTGCAGCGTTCGGCGGCGAACGCGCGCGCCCGCGCGGCGATGCGGTTTCTGAGGGTCGCATCGGCGAGGACGCGTTCGATCGCCGCGTTCATTGCAAGGGGATCGCGCGGCGGAATGACGACCGCCGTCTCATTGTCGATTGCGTAGTCCGCAAGGCCCGCCGAGCGCGTCACGACCTGCGCGACGCCAAGATGCATGCCGCCGACAAAGGTCACCATGCCGTTCGGCGCAAGATCGTCGCGCAACGGCACGACAGCCGCCTGCGCATGCGCGACAAGCGACCAGGCGTCCTTCCAGGGAAGGTTCACATAGTGGCGGAGATTTGCAGGAACGGAAACGCCTTCAAGACTCCAGGGCCGCGTGACGGCGACGAAGGTGAGATCAGGCGCAAGGCGCGCCGCCTCCGCAAAGGTCGCATAATCGCGCGCCTCCCCGCCGAGCGCCGCAATATAGGGCTCGGCGATGACGCGGGGTCCCGGCTCATCGAGCGGCGGGTTGGCGCCCCACAAGACGAGTTCCAT
>CAZNXR010000080.1:0-8185 GCA_964576815.1 uncultured Caulobacterales bacterium
CGGCGCGTGATCCGTCTACGGAGTAATCGCCGAGCGGGGCTTCCCAGCAAATGTCTGGGCCGAGACGCGCTTGTCCGCCGAGATCGCGCGTATAGTGGACGCCCTGACTTTCAGGTGTGTGCAAGGGGTAGATAAGGCGCGAGAACGGCGCCCTCCCCGTCACGGTGAAATATTGTCCCTTGGCCGGGCGCAACGCCGGAATGAACGCTGCGTCGAGGCCGGCGATCGACCGAGCGACGGCATCCGCCCACAGCCCTGCGGAATTGACGACGAGGCGCGCCGATAGCGCCACGGGCTCGGCGCCGCCGACATCTAGCTCGACGCCCCGCTCTGTCACCCGTCCGCCAGTCACCGGCGACGAAAGCGCCAGCGCGCCGCCCGCATTTTCGAGATCGCCCAAAAGACTCAGCATCAGTCCGTGGCTGTCGACGATCCCCGAACTTGGCGACAGCAGCGCCGCTTCGCAGTGTAGATCCGGCTCCAGCGCCCGCACTTCGGCGCCGCCGATCAGCGCAAGGTCGCTGACGCCGTTCCGCTTTGCTACGCCAGCGAGCGCCTTCAGCTTCCCGATCTCTTCGACGCTTGTCGCCACGATGAGCTTCTCGCAGCGCAAGTGGCCGACGCCGCGTTCACGGCAATAGTCGTAGAGCCGCTCCTTGCCTACGACGCAGAACCGCGCGCGCAAGCCGCCGGGCCGGTAATAGATGCCGGCGTGAATGACTTCTGAATTTCGCGACGACGTCTCGGCGCCGAAGAGCGCATTCTTCTCGACGACGACGACCTCGCGCCCTTTGAGCGCAAGCGCGCGGGCGACCGCAAGACCGACGACGCCGGCGCCGATGACGACCGCATCGACTTCCTCGCCCATTTAGTCCGTCGTCGCGACCCATTTCGGGTCGTCCTGCACTTCACGCTCGAATTTCAGGAATTCGTAATAGCCGCAGCGCGATTGCGTCGGAAAATCGCGGCAGATCTGCGGGCGCGACTCATAGACCGTACACTGACGTTTCTTCTGATCGAGAAACATGCACGCCGTGCCGAAATGCTTGTCGTCGGCGTGTTTGAGCACGCGCGGATTTTCCTTGTCGCCCCGCTTGGTGAACTTCCTCGCCGCCTGCGCTTCTGTGAGGTCGAAGTGCTTCGCGAGCCGCTTCACATCCCGCTTGGTTGCGGGGATATGGGTGTAAGTGCAGCAATAGGCGACGCATTTCAGGCAATCATAGTGCTTCTTCGGCATGAACGGTTCCAGTTGAGGGCGAGGTCCGCCGGATGTGACGAATATCGGCGTTTCGCGCAACTGTCTCCCTTCATGCCGTTTCAGCGGCGCCGATCCAGCCGCCGCCGAGGACGCGGTCGTGGCCCGCTTCCGGCGAATAGAAGACGCAGGCCTGCCCCGGCGCGACGCCTTCCTCCGCCGTGTCGAGCATGACGGCGGGCGCTCCATCGAAGGCGAGGCGCGCGGGCGCGGGCGGGCGGGTCGAGCGGACTTTCACCGCAAGGCGCACCCCTTGCCGCGCAGCTTCGTCGAACGATCCGTCGCCGAGCCAGCTTGTTTCCTTCAGCCGGATCGTTTTGACCATCAGCGCTTCGCGCGGGCCGACGACGACGCGCCGGTTCGCGGCGTCGAGGCGCACGACGAACAGGGGCTCGCCCGTTGCGACGCCGAGGCCGCGGCGTTGGCCGACCGTGTAATGAATGACGCCGGGATGGGTTCCCATCACCGTCCCGTCGATATGGACAATCTTGCCGGGCTCGGCGGCGCCGGGGCGAAGGCGTTCAACCACTGAAGCGTATTTTCCTTCCGGCACGAAGCAGATGTCCTGGCTGTCCGGTTTCGCCGCCACCGTGAGGTCAAGTGCGGACGCGATGCGGCGCACTTCGTCCTTTGGCATGTCGCCGAGCGGAAAGCGGAGGAAATCGAGTTGCGCTCGCGTCGTCGAGAACAGGAAATAACTCTGATCGCGGTTCGGGTCGCGGGCGCGGCGAAGCTCCGGCCCTGCCGGTCCATCGACGCGGCGGATATAGTGGCCCGTCGCCATCGCAGCGCCGCCAAGGTCGCGCGCGACGTCGAGGAGGTCCCGGAACTTCACCCGTTCATTGCAGCGCACGCAAGGGATAGGCGTCGCGCCGGCCAGATAAGTGTCGGCGAAATCCTCCATCACGCTCGCCGAGAAGCGGTCCTCATAATCGAGAACGTAGTGGGGAATGCCGAGCCGTTCGGCGACCGCGCGCGCATCCTTGATGTCCTGTCCGGCGCAGCAGGCGCCTTTCTTCTGGATGGCCAGGCCGTGATCGTAGAGCTGAAGCGTCACGCCGACGACGTCATAGCCCGAATGTTTGACCAGCGCCGCCGTCACCGAGCTATCGACGCCGCCCGACATAGCGACAACGACGCGCGCGCCGGCGGGCAACCCGAGATCAAGTCGGGGCGCGTCGATCCGGAGCGTGGCGGCGGCGAGGTTCATGAAGCGCGATATAGGCGCGCGGCCGCAACTTCGCCAGCCGCAGGGCCTTCAGCCGAGTTTATAGGCGCACAGCTTGTTGCCATCGGGGTCGCGGAAATAGGAGAAGTAAAAGCCTGGTCCGCGCTCGCCCGGAGCGCCTTCGTCCTTGGCGCCGAGCGCCAGCGCCTTTTTGTAGAAGGCATCGACTTCCTCGCGTGACTTAAACGTGAAGCCCGCCATCGACCCGTTGCCGACTGTCGCGGGCTTGCCGTCATGGGGCGCCATGACCCCGAACATCAGTTTGCCGTCCTTGCCGTAGAGCCTGCCGCCCGCAGGATGCTCAAAAACGCTGACCATGCCGACGGCGCCCAACAGCGCGTCATAAAACTCCTTGGCCTTCTTCAGGTCGTTCGATCCGACCGTCGCATAGCTTAGGGCTACCATGTCATTCTCCAGCAGTTCGGCGAAAGCGCCGGCGCGACCCGCGCGCCCGCCGGCTTATCCGAACGCGCGCAGGCGGTCCAACGCGATCTTCGTGCCGGCCGCCGCGATCACAGGAAATTCAGCAGCGACAATTCGCGAGACTGGGCGAGGGCCTGCGCCGCCGCTTCGATAGCGAGGCGGTCCTGATCAAGGCGCGTGATCACTTCCGCGAGATCGACGTCCTCTATGTCGGAGGCGACGATCTCCGCAATATTGCGGCGCTGGACATTGCGATCGACCGCGGCGTCCGCCTGACGTTGCGCGAGGCCGTTCGCGCCTTGATGTTCGACGAGCGCGGCGGAAAGGGCGTCGAATTCCGCGACCTTGCCGACGAGGAATGCAGCCTGCGCGCTCGTCAGCTGGCCCGAAAATGGTCCAAGCGTCGCCGGCGCATCGGCGAGTTCCTTAAGGCGCGCGAGAACATCGCCGGCGATTTCATCCGCCGTCGCGCCGCCGTCGATGGTCGTCCCTTCCTCGACGGGCAGACGCGTGCGGTCTGCCAAGACGAATAGATCGTCCGTATCCGCCGCCGCCGCGATGTCGTCGATCGTGCGCGCGTTAACCGGAGGAACGGCGCCGTTGGTTCCGCCGAAAACGTGAACGCCGCCGGTCTCCGTATTGAGCGCGGAGAGAATGCGCTGCGCTTCCGTCGCCAGTTCCGCCGTGACAAGCTCTGCTGACCCGGTGGCGAGCGCGCTGACGAAGCGGCTGCGCAGCCGCGCGAGACCGTCCGCGATGGTCTCAAGCCCCGCTTCCTGAACCTGCAGGCGCGAAGCCGCGACGTTCGCCGCCGTTTCATATGCGGTTGCGCGATTGAAGACCCCTTCAGCGCTCAATAGCTGCTCGGTCCGCACGCCGACGCCGCTATAGCGGTCAGAAACCTTGCCGCTGGCGAGTTGCACTTGCCGCGTTTCGGCCGCGCCTTGTGCGCGCTGGAAGCTGGAGAGAAGAATTTGCTGAAATCCGAGATCGGAGATTCTGGTCATGGCCTGCCTCAAACGATTTGCAGCAGCGACTGCCAAAGCTCGTCGACCGCCGCGATAACGCGCGCATTCGCCGAGTAGGCGCGCTGATAGAGAATGAGGTTGGACAACTCCTCATCGAGATTGACGCCCGCCGAGGAAGCCGCGCGCGCCGAAAGTTCTGAGGAAAGAAGGTTGTCGGTCTCTGCGGCGCGCTCGGCGCTCAGGGCGCGGGCGCCGATCTCGGCGACGGCCGCGCCCGCCGCGCGCGCTTCCGCCGTTGCGGCGATATCGGCGAGCAGAATGGCGCCGGCGCCGTCATTGAGGCCGCCCAGAGATCCCGCGGGCGGCCGCGCGATGGCGAAACTCGCCGGGTCGGCGAGCAGCGCCGCGTTGACAGAAAAGACGCCGGCCGTCTCGACGATCAGCAGCGCAGCCGAAGGCGCCGTCGCGCCGACGCCGACATTCGCCGCATAGACGGCGTTCAGGCGGTCGGCGACGCCGCGCGCCGTCGTCTCGATGAGTGCAGCAAGTCGCGGCAGTTCGACATTGATGAGCGCGACATACCCGCCGATAGCGCCGCCATTCAGGCCCGCCGTCGCATCGGCGCCGGCGATCGTCACCGTCGCCGGCGGACCGCCCGAGACGGACAGCGCATTGAAGCCCGCCGAATTGACGAGCAGCGCGCCCGAAGGAAGCGACACCGACACCCGGCCGTCTTCGCCGCGCTCTACGGCGATGGGCAACAGCGTTGAAAGCTCTGTCAGGCGCTGGTCGATCAGGTCCGCTGCGCCGGGGCTCTGCGAAACGGCCTGGTTAAGCCGGAAAATTTCCTCAAGCAGCGCATTGGCGCGCGACGCATCCGCGCTGAGGCGCCCCGCCGCGGCGCCTTCTCCCGCCGTCACGGCCTCGCTTGTCCGAGCAAAGGCGCCGAACGCCTCCTGAAGCGCCGCGAGTGCGTCCGCCTTCGCGACCGTCGAAGACGGATTGGCGCTGAGCGCGGTCAGCGCGGCGAAGGCGTCATCGAGCCGGTTGGCGAAAGAGATATTGTCGCCTGGCGCGCCGAGCGAGGCCTCAATCGCGGCGAGCGCATCGGCGATCGCCGAAGTTCGCGCCGCCGTCGCGCTCGCGCCGAACGATGCGGCTTGCAGGAAGCGGTCGGCGGCCGCCCGCACGATCTCGACATCGACGCCGGCGAACTGGTTTGGAATGGCGTCCGTCTGAAACCGCGCCTCGCGGCGGGAGAAATTCGGCGTGTTGACGTTGGCGATATTCTCCGACGTCGCCGCGATCGCCGTCTGGTTGGCGAAGAGGCCGGAAACCGCCGTGTTGAGAGCAACCGAGAGACTCATGACCCAAGCTCCGAACCCGGCAAGTCCTGCCCGCGCGGCGAAAGGCGCCCGGCAAAGCTTGCCGCGGCGGCGCGCGGGGCGCTCCCGAACCTCAATGAATTCGCGCTTTTGCGCATGGCGCGCCGGGCTTCCCTGAATGACAGCGGAAAGACGGTGCAATGCCCTTGCCTCCTTGGGGGCGCAGGCTGCGGGAAATGCGGATTCCGGCCGGCTTATCCGAACTTTCCGCACTTGCCGGACATTTTCGGGCGCGTCCGCGAGAACGCTGAAGCCCGTTACATTCACCGCGAGCGCTTTTTTTCCGCGCTCATCTGAGCCAGTTGCAATCAAAATGAGAGACTTTTCCTTCCGCTCATCTCCGCGCAAGCAGGGATCCAGAGCCACGTAGCGCTGCGCTTCTAGACAAGGGTTCCCGCTCTCGCGGGAACGCGCGGGGAGAGAGCTAGCCTCAATCTGCCGCCCTTTCCCGCTAATTGGGGAGAGGAAAAACACAATCGCGCTGCGTAACCTGCACTGCGCCGAATTCGAGTTGCTGATGGTCAATTTCAATCTCACTGCGTCTTTCCAACCGACGCGCCATCATAAGGCTCCCCAAAGGGGTGTAGGATAAGTAGGGGGATAAGGTGGGGGATAACTTGTGGGATCAACCATTTATTCTGCATACCGAACAACAAGATAAATGGTTAACGCCGCCGCCCCGATTCCAGCAACCGGGGCGTGAACAGGCCTGATTTTTTCATCTCTCAGGGGTTTCTTTTCGAGAAACTTTCCGAGGTCCGTTTAGAAGTCGCAGTATTCCAGCTTTCCCGATTCTCAGACTGTGACTTCGCAGACCCTCCGGCAGCTGAACGGGAAAATTCTGCAGGCTGATTATTGCCGGGCAAGAGCGCCTTAATCCGTCCTTAGCCATGAAACCCAAGCAAATCCGCGGCGACGGCGTTTGGCGTCATCCTTGCCAAGATGACGGCCATGGTGAACGCCGCCGCCCTCTCCGCTCTTGCGACCAGCGCTCAGCCGCGCGCCGAACCGCCGCGCGCGCCGCAGGGTTTTTCTTTCGATGCAGCGGTCGCCGCCGCTACGCGCAATGCCGCCCGCGCGCTCGATATTCACGGCGGGGCGCCGACTGGCGCCGTCACGCAAGGCGTTGCCGGCGCGGAGACGGCGGATGCGGCGGACGCCGCCGCTCCTGAATCAATTGGCGACGCAGCAGCCGCACCCGAGCGCACGGTCGCTGGCGAAGCAGCAGCTTCGAACACCGCGTCGAGGGCTGCGCCCGCGCCGTCCCCCCTTATCGCTGCTGCGACGCAGGCCAGCGTGACGACCGGCGCCGCCGCTCCCGCCGCCGCAACCCCGCTGCAGACGCCCGCACTCGCGACGGCGGCGATTCGCGACGCCGCAGCGCGGATCAAGACCGAAACGCCGCGCGCCGCACTTCCCTTTCGCGCACCCGCGCAGACGCTGACGCAGTTCGCCGAAATTCTCGCACGGCGGCTCGACGGCGCCAGCCAGTTCGATCTTCGCCTCGATCCGCCGGCGCTCGGCGGCGTTGAGGGGCGCCTCACCCTTTCCGACGACGGCGCGGCGCTGCTGTCGCTCACTTTCGATAACCAGTCTGCGTTCGACCTGCTCCGCCGCGACGAGGCGGCGCTCCGGAGCGCGCTTGCAAGCGCCGGCTTCGACCTGTCACAGCACAATCTTCAGATGAGCTTTCGCGCGCCGGAATCGGCGCACGCCGAGCCGCTGACCGAGCTTGCCGCTGAAAAAACCGCTTTCGCGCCGGCGCCGCTTCACCGCGGCGCGGTCGATATTCGCGCCTAGGAGAGAACGCATGGACATCGCCTCAATCGCCGGCACGCAAGGCGCCCAAACCGCCGCCGGCACGCGTATCGCCGCAGACTTCAACACCTTCCTGACCCTTCTCACCGCGCAATTGCAGAATCAGGACCCGCTCGATCCGCTCGACACCGACAAGTTCGTATCGCAGCTCGTCGAATTTTCGTCCGTCGAGCAGTCGATTGAAACGAACAGGAACCTTGAAGCCCTGATCGCGCTGCAATCGTCTTCGCAGACCTCGAACGCATTGGCGCTTCTTGGTGAAACGGTCGTGTTCCCGGGCGATCGCGCCATTGCGGCGGGCGGTGCGGCCGAGTGGCGCTATCAGGTTCCCGAAGGCGCAAGCGCCGTCGCGCTGACCGTCACCGACACGCAAGGACGCATCGTCGCGCGCGGGACCGGGTCCGCCGCCGCCGGCGAACATGCCTTCCTCTACGACGCCGCCGCGGACGGCGAGATATACCGGCTCGCCGTCGCCGCCGTCGATCGCGGCGGAGCAAGCCTTGCGGCGAGCGCACGTTCCCTCGCCGCCGTGACGAGCGTCACGACGAACGCCGGCGCGCCGTCGCTTTCCACCGCGCTTGGCGACGTCGCGCTCGCCGATGTCTTGCGCGTCATCGCCAACCGTTAGGAAAATTTCATGAGCTTCACCGGCATCTTCGCCATCGGCGTTTCCAGCCTCACCGCCTTCGCGCGGGGAATTGAAGCGATTTCGAGCAATGTCGCGAACACCGACACCACCGGATACAAGCGCATCCGCACCGACTTCGAGGCGCTGCTGCCGACGACAAGCGCTGCAAGCGGGCTTGTCAGCGCCGGCGCGGCGGGAACCGGCGTCGCCGCCGGCGCGCGTCAGCTCTTCAGCGAACAGGGCGCGATCGCCCGCAACAACCAGTCGACGAACATCGCTGTCGCCGGAGACGGATGGTTCATCGTCTCGCGCGCGCCGGATTCATCGGCGCCCGGCGATCTTCTCTACACGCGCGCCGGCGATTTCCGTCCCGACGCAAACGGCGACCTCGTCAACAGCGCCGGATTCTATCTCCAGGGAGCAACCTCGACGGCGGGCGGCGCGTTGACCGCGCAGGGCCTGCGAACGGTGAACGTCAAC
>CAZNXR010000081.1:0-4591 GCA_964576815.1 uncultured Caulobacterales bacterium
TCGCGCGAGAAGAGCGAGAGGTCCATGCCCGCCATGCCTTGCGTGACGCCGTCGCACATGGCGGGAACGCCGCCCGCAATCTGCGCCGTCGCGCCGAGGGGGCGCACCGCCTCCTTGATGATGTCGGGGTAGGGCCCGAGCGGCTGATGCGCCGACAGCATGTCGTTATAAGCGGTGACAATGCCGATATTGGGCCCGCCGCCTTTCGCGATCAGTTTCTTGTCATGCGCCGAACAGGCCGCCGCGGCGTGCGCGAGGTTCCCGCAGCCGAGCGCGCCGCGCTGCGGCCCCTCGCCCGCCGCCGCGCGCATCTGCTTCAGATAGGCCTCGCGGGTGCGCCGGCTTTTCTTCCGTATGCGGTCGGTCACGCGGTCGATGACAGGGTTCAGCGGCACGCTTCCACTCCTCAAGGGGCCCAGCAGGCCCAGATATCGGGCCGCGCGCGTAGAATCGCGCGCACCGGCGCATCTTCTACCGCGCCTTTGCCCGCGAAGGTGTCAAACGCCCTGCGTTTGTCGGAGCCTGTCATCACAAGGATGATAAGGCGAGCATCCGCGATTGCGCGCGTTGAGAGGGTCAGGCGATCAACGTGATCGCCGGTCACCGCGCTCTTGTTGGCGCGAATCGGAACGACCAGCGGGGCGCCGGCGGCGAGCGCAGCGTTGAGACCTTCAGCTTGCGGAAACCACGACGCCGTATGTCCGTCGAGTCCCATGCCGAGCACGACGACGTCGAACGGCCGAACAAGACTTCCAACACGCGCGTTTGCTTCCGTCGCCGCCGCCTCCAGCGAGGCGGCTGCATTCCAGAGCCCGACGAACCGGCTACTCGCAGCGTATCCTTGAAGGAGTGTCGCGCGGAGGAACTTCTCGTTGGAGCCGTTCTCAACCGGCGGAACGAAGCGCTCATCGACGAGGGTCGCGGCGACATTCGGCCAGTCGATCGGCCGCACGGCGAGCGCCTGATAGAGCGGCGCCGGCGTCGATCCCCCCGACAGCGCGATTGTCGCAAGGCCTTGCGCCGAAATCGCACGATCGAGCGCTGTCTCGATGAGGTGCGCGAGCCGGGCCGCCATCTGCCCCGGCGAGGAAAAGGCGATCAGGGCCGGCTCAGACCCCATTGAACCACTCTCGTCCGTCGCGATCGAGAAGAACCGCCGCCTGCACGGGACCGTCCGTACCCGCCGCATAGGGCTGGATGGGCGTCTGGTCCGCCTCCCACGCGGCGAGAATGCCGTCGCACCAGCGCCACGCGGCCTCGACCTCGTCGCGGCGCATGAAGAGCGCGAGGTCGCCGCGAACAACCGCCATCAACAGCCGCTCATAGGCGTCGGGATAGCGCGCCTCGAAGGCCGAGGCGTAGCTGAGATTGAGGGGTACATAGCGCAGGCGCATGCCGCCGGGACCGGGATCTTTGGTGACGAGAAGAAGGCTCATGCCTTCGTCCGGCTGAAGGCGGATGACAAGTCGCGACGGCGGCAGTTTCTCCGTTCCATTGCGGACGAGCGCATGCGCGACGTCCTTGAACTGGATGATGATCTCCGACCGGCGCGAGGCCATGCGCTTGCCGGTGCGCAGATAGAACGGCGCCCCCTTCCATCGCCAGTTGTCGATGTGCGCTTTGATGGCGACATAGGTTTCGGTCGAACTCGTGCGGCCGAGCTCGTCGGCATAGCTCTTCGCGACTTCGCCGTTTGAAGCGCCCTTGCCGTATTGGCCGCGCGCCGTCGCGTTCCGTACGGTCGAAGGCGAGATCGGCCGCAGCGCGCGCAGCACCTTGATCTTCTCGTCGCGCACCGTGTCCGCCTCGAGGTCGAGCGGGGGCTCCATTGCAACAAGGCAGAGAAGCTGGAGCAGGTGGTTCTGCACCATATCGCGCAAGGCGCCCGCGGTGTCATAATAGCTCGCGCGCGTGCCGGAGCCGATCGATTCCGCGACGGTGATTTCGACATGGTCGATGGCGTTCGCATTCCAGACCGGTTCGAAAAGGGAGTTCATGAAGCGCAGGACGATAAGGTTCTGCACCGTTTCCTTGCCGAGATAGTGATCGATGCGAAAAATGGATTCTTCCGGAAACACGGCGCCGACGGCGTCATTGATCGCGCGTGCGCTCGCCAGGTCCTTGCCGATCGGCTTTTCAAGAACGATGCGCGCGCCCGGCGATTTGAGGCCAGCGGCCTCGATGTTGCGCGACACATCCCCGTAAAGCGCCGGCGGAAGGGCGAGGTAGAAGACGCGCTGCTTGTTCTCGCCGCCTTCAAGCTTCGCGCCAAGCGCAGGCCAGCCGCCGTCGGCGTCCGCCGCATCGACTTCGGCGTAGCTGAGAAGCTCCGCGAATTTCGTCCATTCGGCGTCGTTGACCTTTTCCGACGGATGGAACTTCGCAAAGCTCTCCCGCGCGAGGGTTCGGAACCCAGCGTCATCCATCGCCGTACGCGAAACGCCGATGATCCTTGATGCCGGCGGAATCTGCCCGTCGCGCCAGCGGTGGAATAGTGAGGGGATGAGCTTTCGGAGCGAAAGGTCGCCCGCCGCGCCGAAGACGACGAGGTCGAACGGCGTAACCGGGATCAGCTGAGGCGTTGCGCTGGCCAGACCTGATTTTTCCATCTTCGTTCGATTAAGCTCACCTGCGGCGGCATTCAAGATTCGCCGCCGTCATTGCGCTCGCTGGGCGCGGCCGCCGCCTCTTCCTTCGCCCTGAACCGCACGGCCGCGCCGCCGCTGCGGCCTAGCGGTAGGCGCAGCGTATCGAGCCGGGTCAATTCGCGTTTCTCGATGACGATATCATAGGGTTTTTTGTCGTAGTCGGCTTTCGGCCCGTCGCGATAGATTTCCGCGACATAGGTCTTGCCGTCGTCAAGAAATCCGAGCGGCACGTCGAGCTTTCGCGCCTTTTCGTCGGTGACCGCGCCGAGATACCAGTCTTCGCCGCCCCTTTCCTTGCGCGCGATCACGGCGAAGTCGCCAATTTCAGCGGCGACGCCGACGGTTTCCTCCCAGTCGGCCGGCACATCCTTGATGAACTGGAAAGCGTCGAGGCGCTTTTCGTAATTCTCAGGTAGGTCGGCCGCCATCTGGATCGGGCTGTAAACGGTCACATAGAGCGCGAGCTGCTTCGCCAGCGTCGTCTCGACCCGGCTCGCCGTGCTGTTCCGGCCAAGCTCTTCATTGACGGGCGGGCGCTCATTCGGACGCAGATCGAATATGCCGGGCGTGAAATCCATCGGCCCCGAAAGAAGGCGCGTGAAGGGCAGGATCGTATCGTGCTCCGGCGGGATCGGCGGAATCCCCCACGCATTGTATTCTTGGCCGCGCGCGCCTTCTCGCGAGACCCAGTTCGGATAGGTGCGGCGCAGGCCGGTATCCTTGATCGGCTCGTGCGGATTGATCGAGATTTTCCGCTGCGCCGCCGATTTGACGACGTTGAGATGATGAACCGCCATGAACTGACCGTCATGCCATTCGAAGCGCTCGACGCCGCCCTCATCGATCCGCTGGATGCCGCCGCCGTCGGCGACATAGCCGGTCTTCACCGCGCGGACGCCGACGCGCGCATAAAGGTCGAACGCCGCTTCCATCTGGCGCTCGTAATGCGTGGCGGCGCCGCCGGTTTCGTGATGTCCGATGAGGCGGACGCCCTTCTCCTGCGCATAGCGGCCGATCTCTTCGATATCGAAATCGGGATAGGCTTTGGTGAAGTCGAAAACCTCGCCATTGCCGAACCAGTTGTCGTCCCAGCCGATGTTCCAGCCCTCGACGAGTACGCCCTTGAACCCGTGTTGTGCGGCGAAATCGATGTGGCGCTTGGTGTTTTCCGTGGTCGCGCCGTGCAGCGGCTTCACGCCCCAGCTGGAGTCGCGGATGTGCATTTCCCACCAGATCCCGACATATTTGCCGGGCTCAACCCATGAGACGTCGCCGAGCTTGTTAGGCTCATTGAGATTTAGGATGAGCGCGGACGAAAGAAGACCGGCGGCGTCCGGAGCGATCTGAATCGTACGCCACGGCGTTGCGAAAGCGCCGGTTTGCCTGACGAGAACGCCGTCCGACCAGGGCGCAAGATCGGCCTTGAAGATTCCAGGCCGCTGCTGATTGAGGGTCATGGCCGCATAGTCGATGAGCGCCGCCTCGTGAATGGAAAGGTGTACGCCTGATTTTGTCTTCAACGTGACCGGCGTGTGCGCGATGTCGATCGCGTCCGCCTGCGTCGTGCGGTAATAATACTCGTAACGGTTCCACCGCCGCCCCGGCGTCCACCAATAGGTCGCATCCTCGGGCAGGCGGAACTCGGTCAGCTCATCGGTGATCTCGACCGGCTTCTTTGCGCCCAGATCCGTGACTTCGTAGCGAAATCCGACGCCGTCATCGAAAGCGCGAAAACGGACGGAAAAGCGCCGCGGCTTTTTTTCTGCGGTAGCGAATTCGACCAGCAGCTCATTGTGCCGGTCGCGCATCAGGCGGCGTTCGCCCCAGGGCTGCTCCCAGCTCTCATCTTTTGCGGCGCGCTGCACGCTCTTGAGGGTCAGGCGCTCTTCTAGCGCCGGCTGAACCTTGAAGCGGAACCCGAGATGGGACTGGCCGACAACCTC
>CAZNXR010000081.1:4691-8068 GCA_964576815.1 uncultured Caulobacterales bacterium
CCCAGCCCGCGACGCCCCAATGGAGACTAGCGCAAAATTGCGGGAGATATTTCAATGAGGGCTCGGAACATCTTTCTCGTCGCCGCGCAGTTCTTTTGCGCAGGCGCGGCTTACGCCGCAGAGGGCCGCTATGCGCCCGGCGCCTATCTCAATCGCGCGCCGGAAGACGAGATCATCTACTTCGTGTTGCCGGATCGCTTTGAGAACGCCGATCCTTCCAATGATCATGGCGGATTCCCGGAGGACCGTCTGAAATCGGGGTTCGATCCGGCGCACAAGGGCTTCTTCCACGGCGGCGACCTGAGAGGCCTGACGAGCCGGCTCGACTACATTACTGGGCTTGGCGCGACCGCGATCTGGCTCGGGCCGATCTACAAGAACAAGCCAGTGCAAGGCCTGCCCGGCGAGGAGAGCGCCGGATATCATGGTTACTGGATCACCGATTTCACCGATGTCGATCCGCATTTCGGCACGAAGGCCGACCTCAAGGAATTCGTCGACGCCGCCCATGCGCGCGGCATCAAAATCTATCTCGACATCATCACCAATCATTCAGCCGATGTCATCGCGCTGCGCGAATGCCACCCGGAGGGACAAGCCCCCGCCAACGCCGGCGCCGGCCCCTGCCCTTATCGCTCGCGCGCCGATTTTCCTTTCACGACGCGCGGCGGGCCCGGCGGCAAGAAGATCAATGCCGGTTTCGCAGGCGATTCAGATGAATTCCAAACCACGGAAAATTTCGAAAGGCTCATCGATCCGGCGTTCGCCTACACGCCCTACGTTCCCGACGCCGAGAAATCGATCAAGTCGCCCGCATGGATGAACGACGTCCGCTATTACCACAATCGCGGCAACTCGACTTTCGAGGGCGAAAGCTCGACGCATGGCGATTTCGTCGGGCTCGACGACTTCATGACGGAGGACCCGCGCGTCGTCGAAGGCTTCATCGAAATCTACAAGAACTGGGTCAGCGAGTTCAAAATCGACGGCTTCCGCATCGATACGGCCAAGCACGTCAATCCCGCCTTCTGGCGCGCATTCCTGCCCGCGCTGAAGGAACATGCCAAGACTGAGGGCATTCCCAATTTCTACATGTTCGGGGAGGCGGTTTACTGGAACACCGGCGAACTCGCCGCCTTTATGAAGGAAGCCGCGTTCGAAGCCTCGCTCGACTTTCCGATGATGCAAGCCCTGCGCGATCAGCTCCTTTCAAATGCGAGCGGTCACGCCTTCGCGTCTTTCCTGTCGACGGACAAGATTTATCCGAAAGGCGAGGCGACCGCGATCATGCAGCCCGTTTTCACCGGCAATCATGACATGGGCCGCTATGGCGGTGAGCTACTGAAGAAGCGGCCCGACTTGACCGACGCCCAACGCCTGATGAATGTAAGGTTGGCGCATGCGTTTCTTTATTTCTCGCGCGGCGCGCCGGTTATTTATTACGGCGACGAGCAGGGCTTCACCGGCGACGGCGGCGACCAGGACGCGCGCGAGGACATGTTTCCGAGCAAGGTCGCGATCTACAACGACAACGCGCTGATCGGCACTGCAGCGACGACGGCTGCTTCGAACTTCGATCAGAAGCACCCGCTCTATCGCGCGTTCGCTGAAATGGGGCGGGCCTACAAGGCCCATCCGGCGCTGCGGAACGGCAGGCTGGTCGTCCGCCGGTCCGAGAAGGAAAGCGGCGGTCTTTTCGCGCTCTCGCGTTTCGACGCCGTAACGGGGGATGAGTATATTTTCGTCGCCAATTTGGGGCTGGCGCCGCGCGAGGCGTATATCGAGGTCGATCCCCGCTCCTCGCGCTGGACTTCCCTAATCGGGCGATGTGAGAAGAGAACAGCGGCGCAAGGCTCGCTTAAGGTGCAGGTCGGCGCGCAGGACTTTCTGGTATGCCGGGCGGCGCGGGCGAAGAATTAAGGCGGGAACGAGCAATCAATGAAGACGGTTGAGTCGAAACCGGCGGCGCTGGCCGACGCGCATGCGCGGGAAGTCGCCCCGTGGTGGCGCGGCGCGGCGATCTATCAAATCTATCCGCGCAGCTTTAAGGACACGAACGGCGACGGCGTCGGCGACCTAAAGGGGTGCATCGAAGGCATCGACCATATCGCGTCGCTTGGCGTCGACGCCGTTTGGCTGTCGCCCTTTTTCACCTCGCCGATGCATGACTTCGGTTATGACGTCGCCGATTATCGCGGCGTCGATCCGCTGTTCGGCGATCTAGCGGACTTCGATGAATTCGTGAACCGCGCGCACGCGCGCGGACTAAAGGTCATCATCGACCAGGTTTATTCGCACACTTCCGACGAGCACGAATGGTTCGCGGAGAGCCGGCGGAGCCGCGATAATCCGAAGGCGGACTGGTATGTCTGGGCGGATCCCAAGCCCGACGGTTCGCCGCCCAACAACTGGATGTCGGTCTTCGGCGGCGGCGCCTGGGAATGGGATGCGCGGCGGCGCCAGTACTATTTCCACAATTTCCTCGTGCGGCAACCGGACCTCAACCTGCACAACAAGGAAGTGCAGGACGCCATTCTCGACGTCGCCCGGTTCTGGCTGGCCCGCGGCGTCGACGGCTTCCGCCTCGATGCGCTCAATTTCGCGATGCATGACCCGGAACTTCGCGACAACCCGCCGAAAAAGGTCTTTCGCCGTCCGCCCGGCCGGCCGTTCGATTTTCAGGAACAGCGCTTTCAGATGTCGCATCCCGACATTCCGAAATTCCTCGAACGTCTGCGCAGCGTGATCGATGAATTTCCGGGCCGCTTCACCGTCGCCGAGGTCGGCGGCGAGCGCGCCTTCGAGGAGATGAAACTCTTCACGAAAGGCGACAGGCGGCTCAGCACCGCCTACAGCTTCGATTACCTGTACGCGCCTGCGCTGACGAAAGAGCTGATCGTCGAGACCGCGAAGCGTTGGCCGGAAGGCGGCGAATGGCCGTCCTGGGCTTTTTCGAATCACGATGCGCCGCGCGCGGTCAGCCGCTGGGCTGGCGCATGCCCGCCGGACGATTACTGCAAATTGCTCGCGCTCCTACTTTCGTCGCTGCGAGGAAATATCTTCTTTTACCAAGGCGAAGAACTCGGCCTTCAGCAAGGCGAAGTGCCCTTCGAGCGTCTCCGTGACCCAGAAGCCATCACCAACTGGCCGGCGACTTTGGGCCGCGACGGCGCGCGCACGCCGATGCCCTGGGTCAGCCAGTCGGAGTTCGGCGGATTTTCGACATCTGAGCCATGGCTGCCCGTTGATCAGACGCACCTGGCGCGTTCAATTGAGCGGCAGGATCGCGATCAGGACAGCGTCCTCAATTTCACGCGCCGCGTAATCGCCTTCCGAAGGGGATCGCCTGCCTTGCGCCTCGGCGCGCTTGAGTTTCT
>CAZNXR010000082.1:0-8060 GCA_964576815.1 uncultured Caulobacterales bacterium
TGGCGGATCGACACGGGGTGGAATTTCGCATCGTCCTCAACGATCTTGCGGGCCGCCTCGATCGTCTCGATGATGTTCGCGCCGGCGCGCTTCGTTATCTCGACGCCGATCGCAGGGCGGCCGTTGAACAGCGCGTAACCCTGGCGGTCGACGAAAGTGCGCCGCACCTCGGCGAGGTCGCCGACGGTGACCACGCGGTCGCCGTTGACGCGCACTGGAATGTCGCGAACGTCGCGCGCCGTCTTGATGAGACCCGGCGCTTTGACTTGAAACCGGCCGTCGGCGAAATCGACCGCCCCCGCCGTCACAAGCTGATTGTTGGCGGTGACGGCGCGTACGACTTCGGCGGGCGTCAGCCCGTAAGATTGAAGAACCTCGGGACGGACCACGACTTCGAGGAGTTCCTCGCGCGCGCCGGTCAGACGCGCCTCAAGAACGCCGTTGACGCTCCGCAGCCTGTCTTCGAGACGTTTGGCGACGCGATAAATCGCACGCTCCGGCGCGTCGCCGTAGATGATCGTCGTCAGGATCGGAAATTCGTTCTGGAGATTGAACTCCGTGACGATCGGTTCCTCGGCGTTTGCGGGATACTCCGCGCGTGCTCGATCGACGGCCTCGCGAACGTCGAGGACCGCTTGATCGACTTCGATCGTCGTTGAAAATTCCAGAATGATTTGCGCCGCGCCGTCATAGGCGAGGCTGTCCATCTGGACGAGGCCTTCGACGGATTGAAGTTCCAGCTCCGTCGGGCGGATCAGCAGGCGCTCGCCGTCTTCGGGCGCGATGCCGGGCAGCGGCATGGTGACGAGAACGAAGGGCGCGGGAATGTCCGGCTCGGCCTCGCGCGGAATCGAGAGATAGGAGAGCGCGCCGAAAATCGTGACGACGACCAGCGCGGTCAGAACGACGCGAATGCGGGAAAAAGCTGCGTCGATCAGACCGGTCATGGCGCGCCGCCTTTTTCGCCGCCCGCGACGACCGCTTCGCCGTCTTTCACATACTCCTGTCCGCGCACGATGACGCGCTGCGCGCCGTCAAGGCCTGTAATCCAGACGCCGTCCGCCTCCTCGCCGATCAAGCTGACCGCATGAAAGCGCGCACGATTCTCCTCATCGATCACGCGGACGCCGATACGGCCCTCATCGTCGAGCGTCAGCGCGGATCGGGGCGCCTTCAGCGCATCGCGCGGACGGCCGCGCACAAGGATGTCCGCGGTGACGCCGTCGCGCAGTTTGCCGTCCTTGTTCGGCACTTCAATTTCGACGGCGAAAGTTCGCGTCAACGGATCGGCCGCCGAAGCGACGAACCTGACGACGCCGTCAACCGCTTCTCCGGTTGCGAGCTGCGCGCGCGCCGGATCGCCCGCATGGACGAGTCCCGCATCCTTTTCCGCGATCGCGCCGACAAGGAGAAAGGGATCCGGCTTTATCACCGTGCCGCAAGGATCGCCGGGCTTCAAAAGGTCGCCGACTTTGGCGCTTCGCGCATCGAAGACGCCGTCAAATGGCGCGCGGATGATCGTCTTTTCAAGCTCGATTACGGCGCGATCGGCATTCGCTCGCGCCTGATCGCGGGAAGCCTTAAGGCCCGCAAGTCCGGTCTCGGAGCGAAATCCTTCCGCCGCCAGTTTAACGGCGGCCTGATGGTCGATTTCGGCCTTTCGGAGCGCAGCGTCCGCCTCGCGCCGGGCGGCGTCGCGTGCTTCGACGCCGAGCCGGCACAGGACGTCGCCGCGCTTCACGGCGGCGCCGAGCGCTACCGGGGTCGCTTCGACCAGTCCCGATGCGTCGGACCTGACGACCACCTTCTGGTCGGCTTCGGTGCGACCGCGGATCGCAAGCGCGCCGGCCCGCTTTTCCGGGGTCAACAGCTCCGCGACAACGGCGAGCGTGCGCTCATCGATGGGCGCTTTCTCCTCGACGGAAAAGGCGCGCAAACCTGTCCGCACGCCGAAATAAGCGACCGTCACCGCGACAATGACAAGCGCCGTTCGAACAGACGAGGACAGCTTCATGGGGATAACCCCCTCCCGACGCGGCGCCAGGTGACGACGCTCAATGGTACGGCCGCGGCCGCCGCCGGGACCATCACTATACAGTTTTAAACTAAATAGTTTATCAAAAATCCGCCTGCAAGGGTGCGGCATGAACGCCGCCGCAACCGGTCCGCTTGCTGGTCAGTAATATTGTGCGCCGATCATGGCTTCCGGCGGTGCTTTGTTCAGCACCGTGCCCACGATGTTGACGCCCTTCAGAAGGCGCATCGATTCCCTTATCTCCGGCTCGCGGGACTGACCGCTCGCCACCACCAAAAGGACGCAATCGACTTTTGGAATAAAGGCGATGGTGTCGTCGCACCCGAGCATCGGCGACATGTCGAAAATCACGATGCGCGAACCGTAATCGGCGACGGCGCGCGCGATCATTTCGTCGGCTTTCGCGGACGTCAGATGCTCGGCGCCCTTACGCGACACGCGCTCATTTGCGATGACAAGGACATCTGGAAGGTCCGGCTTCAGCGTGACGTCATGAAGCGAGGCGGTTCCCTCGAAATAATCGAGGACTGACGGCGGATCGGCGATGCCGAGATAGCCCGCGACGCGCGGGCGATAAAAATCAAGATCGACGAGCGTCGCGCGCGATCCTTGCTTGGATCCGATCGCAATGGCGAGGTTGATGGCGGTGACCGTCTTTCCGGCGCCCGAACCTGGCGAGATAACGGCGAGCGTGCGCCAGTTGTTGTCTTCCATCTTCTGAAGGACGCGCGTGCGCAACACACGGTATGCGTTGAGCACCGGATCTTGCTCGTTCGAGATGATCCGATGCTCGGCGAATCGGTCGAAATCGCAATTGACTTCGCGAAAGTTCTCCGCCGACCGCGGCGGCGTTTGCTGAAACTTCTGCAGAGCCGGCGCGGCCTGCGCGGATGGGCTTTTTTCGCCGGTGCGTTCCCGGCGGGCCTTCGTAACGGCGTCTCTGATGCGATCCATCGGGGTACCGGTGCAGCTTGCTCAGGCGGGCTTCGGGCGCATGATGCGCGGCAGCGAGAAACGGTTTGTCTTGTGCGCTTCAATATAGGGAATAATGGCGATCGGCGGTTCTTTCGCGATCGCTTCGAGATGACGGCGTCCGCGCAGGCTTGCGAACACGACTTCAGCGAGCGCGGCGCATCCCAGCCCCGCGCCGAGCGCCGCGCCGATCAGGAGAATCGTCAGCTGACCGCGATCGGGGCTGGCGGGCTCATCGGGTTTCTGCGCCGCTTCGAGGATCGTGAACTTCTCCGACTTTTGGTCGCCCTCAAGATTCGCCGATAACGTCGCGGCCGATTGTTTGTCGCGCAGGGCGTTATACTCATTCGTCAGGTTCTGGTAGTCGCGCGTCAAAGACGAAAGGCCGCGTTCGACGATCGGCGTCCTGATGATGCGGTCCTGCATCTCGGCGATCGATTTGCGCAGCGATTCGATCTGATCCTCGTAGGAGGCGAGCCTGCTCGACGTCGTGTCCATACGTCCTTGAAGCTGCGTCATGACGAGATCGGCGTTTCCGGCCGCCGCTTCCTTGGCGATCTGGGAGCTTAGCGCTTCACGGGCTTGCGCGGCGGCTTCGCGACGCTCCGCGATGACGGCCTCATCGACGGGATCGGCCTTGCGGGCGTCGCGCAAAGCGGTATCCGCGGCTGCGAGTTCGTTTCGAAGTTTCTGAACGGCGGCGCTCGGCGCAAGCTGGCGCTCAAGCGCTCTGATCTGGTCGCGGACGGCCCTGACGTCGGGATGCGAGTCTGTTTTGTCGGCGCGTAAAGCCGCAAGTTGCGTCTTGAGGCGCTGGAGGTCTTGCGCCGGGCCGTCGGCGCCGCCGACGCCGGCGAGGTAGGTGGCGATCTGGTTCTGGATGGCCGAGAGTTCTTCTTCGGCGAGTTTCACGCCGGCCACGGCGCGGCCGAGTTCTTCCTGCGCGCGAGTCAACGTGTCGCGATGGAGTCCGAGATTTTCGGGGAGCGCGTCGGCGTTCTCTGATTTGTACTTGGCGATGCGCTCATCCGTCTGGTCGATCAGATCGGCGAGCCGGCGCGTTTCCTGGGTGAAGAACTCGGTTGCGGTCGAGGCGCGATTCGTGCGGGTGCGCACGTCCTCGCTCAGGAACAGCGTCATGAATTCGTTGGCGACCTGAAAGGCCTTTTCGGGCGAGCGATCAGAATAGCTGATGGTGAAGGCGATCGTGTTGTCATTCGCGCCGGCCTTGCGGCGGCTCTTCTGCCCCGACGAGGAAATGATGCCGACGTTGAAGCTCTGCCGCATACGTTCGACGCGTTGGCTCTCCGTCAATCCGAGTTCCCTCGGGAAGAGGGCGTACTTGTTGGCGACCTCCAACAGCCGATTGCGGGTCATGACGCGTTGGCTGATCGTCTGGATGCGTTCCTCGGCGTAAGCGTTGATCGTGGTCTGCACCCACTCCTCGGGGATCTGCTGCGACTCGATCAGGATCTTGCCTTGCGCTTTGTAGATCGGCGGCAGCATCATAATGGCGACAAAGCCTGCCGGCAGCAGAACGAGGATCGGCGCAATAAAGTAAAGAATCCTGCGCTTCAGGATGATGAGCGCGTCCTCAAAGGAGAACTCTTCGTTCATGGGCGTCAGCTCCAGGCGCGGGCCGCGGTCGCGCCCGCCCAGCAAAATAGGCGCCGCGGAGAAGCGGTCAAACACCATTCTCGGGCCAATTGGCGCCCCTTCCTAGTGAAAAGCATCACTAAAACGACAACCGGCCCTCTTTGAGAGGGCCGGTCTGACTGCGCAGCGTCCGGATCAGGTCAGGCTGAACGGCGGCGCCTTATCGCAAAGCCAAGGCCCGCAATGCCGGACAACAGGAGCGTCAGGGCGCCCGGAACGGGTACTGCGCTGGAAATTGAGGCGACAAAGAACTTGGCGTCGGCGTCCTGGCCCCGGATGAAATCCCACTGGATCCAGTCGATCAGGCCGAAGTTCCGCGTGGTCGCCTCGGCGAAAGACAAAGTGGCCATAGAAATGACGCCGCCAAGGCTCGTCGTTATCTTGACCAGTAGCGAAGACGCGTCGAGCGACCCAAAACGCCCGTTAAACGACATGCCCGCAACCTGAAACGGGCTGGCGACGAAATCGACCCGGACAAATTCTCCGTGGCTGATCGTGTCGTCGAGCGGGTTGTCGCAAAGGTTTGCGGCGTTCAGTCGGGTGCAAACCCCAAGCCCCGCCTGACGGTTCTTGATGCCGCCTTTGTAAGAGGCTTCGTAAGCGTTCAAATAGGCCGCCTCGGACGCGTTTCCCCCGCGGCCAGCCGAAAACCGCAGGTCCAGGCTTCCCAGCCGCGACGTGTTCAGAACCGTTCCGTCGATGACGCCGCGCTCGCCGCCGATAGTCGCCTCTTGGGCGAAGTTCACCGTCACGGCGCCGGCCGAGTCAAAGAAAAGTGAAGCGGCGGCGGCAAACCCAATTGCGAATTTCATCTTACACAACCCGAAAAGAAACCAATTTTGAGCGCGCGAGGTTGGCCGAAACCGTCTACCGCACCTGCGAACAGGTAGGGTGGCGCTTCGAAGGGAGTCAACTGAATTTTGGTAAACAAGGCCAAGATTGATTGAAAATTTGAGAGGGTTTTCAAAAATTTGGGCGATTTTCGCCTGATTGGTGCAATGATCGGGGATGCTCGCGCCTCCGGGTTGCAATCGATTGACCGATTGTTGCAACGCACAATGGTTTGATCGGCGCATGCGCCGGTTGCCGGCTGTCGATTGTAAATCCCCGGACCGGACGCTGCTTCCCGTTTTTATCGAGTGCGACCGTCAGCGCCTTGGCTTGAACCTTGCTCGGACGTCGGCGCGATTTAATGTTGTTCTTGAATTCGTCCTTAACGGACGTTCAGCTTGAGGGAATCGACTTGGCGACGAAGCAGGCATCCGTCCCGAACCCGGCGTTGCAGGCCAAGGCTCCCGCCCGGATTGCGCCGCTTCGCCAGACCGACGCGTTCGATCGCCAGGTTTGGTCGGTTCTTGGCGTGCCGGTGGATGCCGTTGACGCGCAAGGCGCGGTCGCGGCGATCGAGCGCGCGGCGCGGGAGGGCGAAAGGCTCTCCTTCATCACGCCGAACGTCAATTTTCTCGTACGCGCGACGCGCAGCGCCGAGGAGCGTCGCCGGCTTGTTGATGCGGATTTGAGCCTTGTCGATGGCGCGCCGCTCGTCGTTATCGGCCGGCTTCTCGGCATGCAGGGCCTTACGCGTTGCGCCGGGTCTGACGTTTTTTATGCGCTGCGGCGGCGTCCTGCCTTTGCCGGGCGGCGGATACGCGTGTTCTTTTTTGGCGGGCGCGAAGGCGCCGCGGCCGCCGCCGCCGCTGAACTCGCTCGGGAAAACCGCGGACTTGAAGCGGCGGGCGCGCTAAACCCCGGATTCGGCGACATGGCCGCCATGAGCGCTGCGCCGCTCATCGACGCCATCAATGCGGCTAAGCCCGATTTTCTGATCGTCGCGCTCGGCGCCGCGAAAGGTCAGGAATGGATCGACGCGAACCTTGATCGCCTTGACGCGCCGATTGTCGCGCATCTTGGCGCTGTGGTCGATTTTACGGCCGGATCGATCGCCCGCGCGCCGGTGTTTTTCAGGCGCGCCGGACTTGAATGGGCGTGGCGGATCGCCGCCGAGCCGTCGCTGTGGCGCCGTTACTGGAATGACGCTTTGGGGCTTGCCGGCATCATGGTCACGCGCCTTCCGCCGGCCGTCGGCGCCGGCCGCCGTTCCGGCCGCCCCGCTTCAACTGTCCTGACGGCTGAGCCGGGTTCGGTCAGGATTTCGCTGGCAGGCGATCTTTGCGCGGACGATCTGGCGCCGGTCAGAGACGCGTTTCGCACGGCGAGCCGGGGAAACGGCGACGTTGTTCTCGACTTGACGACCGCCGGCGCGATCGATGCGGCGTTCCTGGGACTGGTCCTGGTGCTCGAAAAAACGCTTCGCCGACGGAGCGCCTCGATCAGGATCGCCGGCGCGTCGCCGGCGCATCGCCGTCTTCTGAGGGCGCACGACATGACTTATGAGCAAGCGTCGACCGCGACGGCGAAAGGCGGCGACGCCGGCGATGTTTCAATTGCCGCGGCCCGCTAATCCGCCTAGACGACCGTCAATCGTGTTATCAGCCTTGGGGAGAAACCAGAAAATGTCTCGATTCATGCGCAAGAGAAAACTCACCTTGTCGATGATGATCGCCGCTTCGGCGCTTGCGCTCGCGGCCTGCGCGTCGCCGGAGCAACGCCTCGAAAAGTACAACAAAAGCGGCGAAGCGTTTCTTGCCGACGGCAAGCTCGGCATGGCGAACGTGCAGTTCCTGAACGCGCTGAAGATCGACGAACAAAACATGCAAGCGCTTTCCGGCATGACGAAGATCGCCGAGAAGAAGGGCGATTACAATCAGATGTTCGGGCTGCTTCAGCGGCTCTACAGGATCGATCCCAAGAACGAAAAAGTCAGGCTCGACCTGGCGAAGATTCATCTTCTTGGAAACGACACGGCCGAAGCGCTTGATCTCGTGGACGCCGTGATCGCTGAAAGCCCCAAGAACGCCGACGCGCTCGCCGTCAAGGCGGCGACGCTGTTCCGCCTCGGCGACACCGCCGGCTCCGTCGATTTCTCGAAGCAGGCGCTCGCGCTCGATCCCAATTCCGCCGACGCAGTCGCCGTACTCGCCAGCGAGCGCGTGAAGGCGAAGGATAATGAAGGCGCCCTCGCGATTCTCGACGCCGCGCTCGCGAAAGACGGCGCCGCGCCGGTTCTTGAACTCCTGCGCGTGCAGGTGCTTGCGGTGCTCGGCCGCACCGACGACATCAACGCGGCCTACAAGCGCCTCGTCGAGGCGAACCCCGATGACGCCAATTACCGCCGACTTTACGTGACGTCGCTGCTGCAGCTCAACAAACTCGATGAGGCGCGCGAGCAGCTCGTCGAGGTCGCCAAACTGCTGCCGAAGCAGAATGACGCCAAGCTTGACGTCGTTCGCATCGACTATCGCATCGGCGGCCGCGCCAAGGCGGAAGAGACCTTCAG
>CAZNXR010000083.1:0-7993 GCA_964576815.1 uncultured Caulobacterales bacterium
GCATGCGCGGCGAGGCCTCGACGGCGGCGGCGAAGGAGCCTGCGCTGGCGAGTTTTCTGCACGCCAATGTTCTCGGCCATCAGACATTTGAAGATGCGCTCTCCTATCGGCTCGCGCACAAGCTTGCGGACCAGGACATGAATGCGCTTCTCTGGCGCGAGATTTTCCTTGAGGCTTATCGAAGGGAGCCGGCGATCGTCGAAGCGGGGCTCGCCGACATCATCGCCGTTTACGAGCGCGACCCCGCCTGCAACGAATTCGTGCAGCCGTTTCTCTTTTTCAAAGGGTATTTGTCGCTGCAGTCGCAACGCGTCGCCAACTGGCTCTGGCGACATGACCGTCAACCGCTCGCGCTATACCTGCAAAGCCGAATGTCGGAGCTTTTCCAAGTTGACATTCACCCCGCGACGAAAATCGGCAAGGGCGTCTTCATCGACCATGCGACGGGCGTCGTCATCGGCGAGACGGCGGTCATCGAGGATGACGTCTCGATTCTCCAGAACGTGACGCTCGGCGGCACCGGCAAGGAAGTCGGCGACCGCCATCCGAAGATTCGCCGCGGAGCGCTCATCAGCGTCGGCGCGAAGGTTCTCGGAAATATCGAGATCGGCGAGAACGCGAAAGTCGCGGCGGGCAGCGTCGTGCTGCATCCTGTGAAGGCAGGCTGCACGGTCGCCGGGGTTCCTGCTAAGCCGGTCGGCGACTGCGCGAAATCGCCGGCGATCTCCATGGATCAAGGGTTCGATTGAGCCGGGTGCGAGCAGATTAAGTCGCGCTCTCTCCCCGCCCATTCCCGCGCAAGCGGGAATCCATGTCTCAAAGCGCCGCGCTCCGTGGCGCTGGATCCCCGCTTTCGCGGGGACGAGCGGAAGGGGAATTCCTCATCTTGGTCGCAACGGGCCCTAGAGCTTGGGCGATTGATAGGAATCGCCCAAGCTCTAGTTTTTCGGTGGTCGCGGCGGCTTTGCGAAAAACCGCGTTGCACTTTTGTCGCCCGCCGCTCTAGTGCTCGTGCGCCGCCGCGTTCGTCGCTGATACGGCTTTCGCCTCGGCCGTCACGGTCGCCCCGTCCGCGAGTTCCAGCGTCAGGCTTGTGGTCGATCCCTCGCCGATCGCGTCCGCGAGGCTCATCAGCATGGCGTGCTTGCCGCCTGGCTCGAAGACGGCCGCTTCTCCGGGCGCAAGGGTGATCGGCCCTGTGGGCGCCATCGAAACGACGCCGTTGGCGTCGCGGGTCGTTTCATGGAGCTCAACGATCCCGGCCGTCGGCGTCGTCAGGCCCTCGATGGTCACCGGGGCGAGCGTGCCGTTGCAGACGGTGAAATAGGCCGCGCTCATGGCGCTTGCGTCGCTTTGCGCGCGGACCCAGGCGTTTTCGATGGTGACGACGCCGCCTTCAGCCGCCGTGCAGGCGCTCGCCGCCGATTTTTCATGGCCGTCCGAACCCGTCCTGGCGCAGGCGGCGGCAAGGAGCGCGGCGGCGAGAATGAAGGGCGCTTTCATCGGAGGGTCCTTTCGCATGAGGCCTTCGGGGCATGGCACGCCGAAGTAGGATAGGCGAGATCGCCCGGTGTCGCGGGGCGTCGATGTTCGGGCGCCCCGTCCATTTGCTCCGGCGGCGGATGCGGTTAAGAAGGACTGAGCCAGCAAGAAATGACGCCCATGGATCCCTTTGAAATCGCTCGTATTCAGCAATTTTTCCGCACCAAATTCGGGCTCGGCAATCTGAGCGTGCGTGGACGCCCGAACAAGAAGGACTCCGCCGAGGTTTACTTCGGCGACGAGTTCCTCGGCGTCATCTTCCGCGATGAGGAGGACGGCGATCTCTGCTACCAGTTCAACATGGCGATCCTTGAAGAGGACCTGCCGGGGCGCGCGGGCTGACGACAACCTCGTCGGGGGAGACCGGTGCGCGAGCGTAGACTGAATTTTCTCGGTGAGATCGCGGCGAGCCGGCCGATGCTCGCCTCCAGCGTCGTCGCCGCGGGTCTTGCTGCGATCGCGGCCGCCGCATATCGCAATGCGCCTGTTTCCTTTGCGCCCGTCTCCTACTCCTTCATCGCAGCTTTTGCGGCGATGACGCTGGCGCCGGCGGCGATCGCTTCGCTCGCGCCCCGCAATTTCTGGCTTCGTCTATTCTACGGCGCCGTCGCCGCCGGGCTGATTCTCGCGCTCCGCCGCCTCGTCTTGCAGGCCGGCGTCGATATTGCGAGCCTGCGGCTCGACATCGTGCTCGCGGTCGCCGCGTTCGCCGCCGGCGCGCTGTCGTTTGGCGCCCCGCTTTGGCGCGGTCATCTGCGCCTCGCCGTCCTCGGTCTTTGCGCAAGCACGCTCGGCCTGACCGGCGGGCTGTCGGTTGTCGCGTTCGAAGCCGCGCGTATCGGCGCGGTTCCCGCAGCGGGGGCCGCGCTCGGTTTTGCGGCGGCGGTTTCCGCGGCGTTCGCCGTCTTCCTCGCGAGCGGATTTTCCAGCGCTTTCGCCGCCGGCGCCGGCGCCGCCGACGCGGCTGGGCGCGCAGCGCAAGCGATCATGGCGCCGGCGTTGTTGGCGCTGGCGCTGACGACGGTGTCGCTCGCAGCGGGCACCTTTCTAATCGACGGCTCGGCGCAATCGGCGGCGATAGTGGCGGCGGGGTCGCTTGCCGCCGTATTTGCGCCGACGCTGGTCATGGGGGCCGGCGCACTGTCGCTCAAGGTGGAGACCGAAGCGCTGGCGGTTGAAGAAAATCGCCGCCGCGCCGGGCTTCAACCGTTCTTGAAGCGCGTGCGCAAGGTCGCGCCGCCAAGCTCGGCGATCGCGGCGGTCGCGATCTTGTTGATCGCAACGGTGGTGGCGGGCTTTGACACGACGGCGCCCGCGTCGCTTGCGGAGATCGTCGTCATCCTGTCGGCGTTCGCGGTCGCGCTCGTGGTCTTCGTATCGGTCCGTACGTCGCTCCTTCTCATTGTCCTTCTGATCATCGCGAGCCGCCTCTCCGTCTGGGGCGCAGAACGCCTGTTGGGCGCGGCGCCGTCTGAAAACATTCGGATCGTCGCGTTGGCGCTCGCCGCTGTTCTTTATTCGCCGCTCATGCTCGCCTGGCGCGATAATCGCGGCGTCCGGCGCAAGGCCTTCGACGTGATGCAACGCGCGGTCGGGGACAGCTATTTCAGTTATGTGGCGGCGTCGGTCCTGGCGCTCGCCGCGCTTGCATCGGCGGAGGCGGGAGGGTTCTGGTCATCGGGCGTTGAAGCGGCGCTGTTCGCCGGCGCGATGGCGCTGATCGGCGCTGTCGCGGCGCCGCCCCTGATGACCGCGATGGGCGCCGTCTTCGGGCGCGATTGACTATTGCGTCGTCATGCCGGCGACGAGCGCACGAACCTCGGCGTCGATCTTGCGCCATTCGGCGAGATAGGGCCGCTTGAATCGATAGGTGAGGGAGATTTCCTTGCTCAGCTCAAGCTCGCGCCAGCACTCAGGCGACAGAATGTCGTCGCGCTGCTTGAAGCAGAACATCGCGATGATCTCACCCTTTTCGGCCTCGCCCAGATAGAGCTCCGTATCGGAATAGCCGCTCGTCGGGACGTTCGCGCGCTGCTCTCGGAAATCATACTTGATGAGGCCGAAGGGCGTCCTCGCGCCGCGCTGGTCGATCGTCTGCGGCATATAGAGAATGTCGATGCGCTCGCGTTCGGTGAATGGGGACGTGCGCTGCGCGATCAGCATGTCGATGCGACGCGTGTCGGGTGCGTTCTCGATGAAATCTTCCCGGCGCGAGGGCGCATAGCCAGAAAGGGTCGGCCAAAGCGCGTAAAGCCAGACCTCATCGCGCGGGCCGCCGCGGCGGTCGCGCGGATAAACGGTGTAATTCGCCGGAAAAGCGAAACCCATTTCTCCGACGGTGACGGCGATCGGTTCTTCGCTGATCGCCGGGCTCGGGACGTTTCCGCCGATCTCGTCGACGCTGGGGCCGACGTAATAGTAGAGAAAAATCGCGCACAGGATGAGCGTCGCGAGGAAAATCCCCAGCGGATACCGCCAACTCGATTCCTGGCGGACTTCTTCGCCGCCAACTCCGTAATTCGACATGCCTCTTCCGACCGGCGCCCTGCGCTGCAACTGACCGGCGGAGGCTTAGCATGGCTCCGCCGGGCCTTCCACGCGTTAAAGACGGTTTCAGTGATCGGTTACGATCACTGAAAGAGCCTATTACAGGGCGTCAATCATCTCGGCGACCAGCGGGTGGCGCACGACATCGGCGCGGCTGAAGCGCACGACCGAGACCTGTTCGAGCGCGCCGAGGCGGGTGATGACGTCTTCAAGGCCTGACATTCCAGGAAGCAGGTCGGTTTGCGCCGGGTCGCCGGTGACGACCATCGTCGAGTTCCAGCCGAGCCGCGTCAGCAGCATCTTCAACTGGCCGTAGGTGCAGTTCTGCGCCTCGTCGATGACGATATAGGCGTTGTTGAGCGTCCTCCCGCGCATGTAGGCGATCGGCGCGATCTCGATGACGCTCTCCGCCATCAGCGACTTCAGCCGCTTTCCAGACAGCCGGTCGCACAGCGCATCATAGAGCGGTCGAAGGTAGGGGGAGAGCTTTTCCTCCATGTCGCCCGGCAGGAAGCCGAGGCTTTCGCCGGCCTCGACGGCCGGACGCGACAGGACGATGCGCCGCACGCGTCCCGCCTCAAGCGCCTCGACGCCTTTTGCGACGGCGATGTAGGTCTTGCCGGTGCCTGCCGCACCGGCCGCGAAGACGAGCGGCGACCGGTCGATCGCCTCCATCATCGCGCCCTGCGTATCGTTCTGAGGCCGGATGTTCTTTCGATATTTGGTTTCGCGCTCCTCATTGGCCCCTTGCGCGCCGAGCGGGGTCCAGGCCGGCTCGTCAAACAAGCGGCGGACATTGTCGCCGTAGCGTCCGTCGTCGTGCTGGCCCTGAAGCTCGGGCAGGGACCGCTGGTGGCGGCGGCGGGCCTGGGCGGAGCGTTTCGCCATCAAATTCTCCTTTTACAAGGTGATGCCGCCCCGCCGGAATTGGCGGAACGGGCTCGGAAACAACGCAGATGGAGGCGAGTATCGGGGAGGCGGCGGCGGCGCCGCGAAGAGGCGTGACAGGGTTTGTCTTTGCGCATTCGGCCGCCGTTAGGAGGTCGCCAAACTCACTCGATGAGAGATGCTATGGGCGTTCGTCCGCCCGCGCGAGAGGCGGGCTGCAGAAAATCGAAGGGTGTCGCGCAAAAGACTCTGGGCGCTGAGCGCGCCTCACTACCGAATGGACCCAGGTATTTTTCAGCGCTTGCCGTGGACGAAGGCGGCGGAGATTTTCGAATGCGCCTCTGGCGCGTAATTCGTCCAGGAGGTCCGGCCGTTCGTCGCATCGACGACGAACAGCGACTCGTTCGGGCGCAAGAAGGGTGCGACGGCGTTCCGGACGCCGATCGCCGTCAGCGCGCAATTGACGGCCCAGACGTTGTCGGCGAGGCGGAACGCCTTTCCGAGACTGACGAGCGCCGGCTCGATGCGGCTCGCCGCGGCGTTGACGACGTCGAATATGAGGACGAAGTTCGCCGGCCCGGTTTGCTCTGTAGACGAACTATTGGCCGTAGACTGACCGAACGCCTTCGGCCGGCGCGGTTCGGTCGCATTTGCGGGCGCGGCGCCGAAAAAGGACGCGAATGCGTTCTCGCTGCGCGCCTCGCGCCAATCGCTGCCGCCTGCGGGCGCGATCAGCGAGGTCGCGGCGAAGCGGCCTTCATGCGCGAATTTCCTCAGCTGTTCGGACGTATAAGGCCCGAACACGCGATCATTCGCCTTGATGCACCAGTTATCGGCGAACATGTCAGCTTCGACTCCGCAAGCGAGGGGTCATAAGGATTAACCCCCCTTCTTGCCGAAGGGCTGTGCAAGAGACGGGCCGAAGGTCGGCGGACTGTCGGCCGGCTTCGTGTTTTCAAGGACTTCTTCCATCTTCCCGGCAGGTCCGGTGAAGACGATGCCGACGCCTTTCTCATGACGGCGCACTACCTTGCCGGTCATGCGCCCGACCGTAACCTTAACGCCGAGATCGGGCCGAGGGTCGATTTTCACCGAAGCGCCGGTGAGGGAGATGTCGAGAATTTCGCAGGCGATCGTCTCGCCGCTTTCAAGCGTCAGCACCGTGTGCTGATCGGTCTTGATGCGCGGCGTCGCGCGACGGTCGAGCTTCATCTGACGGTTGTTGAGCGTCTCGGTGATGTTGTCGGCGGTGCGTTTCACCTTGGCGCGCCGGCCGCGGTAATCGACGGCGAAGAAGTGTTTCGCCGACCGGATCACCTGCCCCTCGTGGCGTCCGACTTCATCGATATAGAGAACGACATGTTCGCCCGCCGCCGGCGGGTTCACCGCCTTGAGGAGCGCGCCGCCCGCCGAAATGTTGACGACGAGACAGGGCTCTTCCTCGCCGTTTTCCTTCAGCACGCGCGCCTTGATCGTCAGATCGACGCGGCGATAGCGACGGCGTTCGTCTTCCGACTCGGCAGGCGCTGCCGGCGGACGCGGGGAGGTCGGATTCTGGCCTTGGGGCATCGGCGCCAATGTTAAGAGAAACTTACGGATGAGCGATCTTAAGGCCGCACTATGAACAAAGGTTTGCACCGGGACGGGGCTGTCCCTAGATGGTCAGGGGCCTCGCCGGTATCGCGCGGGGAAGCGGGGATGGGGCGGCGGACGGCGCAAATGAAGGACGAGACGGGCGATAGCGGGCAGGCGGCGCCCGCGCACCGCGCATCAAAGCTTTTCAATGTCCCCCCGGTCGTAGCGGCGACCGCGGCGGTCCTTGCGGCGTTTTATGTCGCCTCGATCGCCGCGCCGCGCCTCGTTCTCTGGCTCGCCGGCGGCGCGCCTGGGTTTTCGCCGGTGCGGTTTTTCGCCGGCCCTGCGGCCTCGGGCGGGGTCGTCAATTGGCTGTCCCCGTTGTTCACCCATATGCTGATGCACGCGAATATCGCGCATCTTCTCTTCAATACGCTGTGGCTGATCGTGTTTGGCGCGCCGCTCGCCCGACGGCTTCGCAGCACGGCGCGGTTTCTCGGGTTCTTTGCGCTGTGCGGCGCTGCGGGCGCGATCGCCTATGCGATGGCCAATGCAAACGATCTCGCAATCCTGGTGGGCGCGTCCGGCGGCGTGACCGGTCTCCTCGGCGGACTTGTCCGTTTCGCCTTTCAAAATCCCGCCCGCGGCGCCGCCGCGCGCCACCGCGTACCGCTTTCGGACAGCAGCGTCATCGCGTGGTCGTCGGCGGTGCTTGTCATCAACGCGTCGGTCGCGTTCATCGGGCCCGGTTTCGGCGCCGGCGAGGCCGACGTCGCCTGGCAGGCCCATATCGGCGGCTATCTGTTCGGGCTCCTCGCTTTTCCGCTCTTTGACCGGCGACCCTGAATTATGCTGCGGCGCCAAGGGTTGCATTCGGCGCGGCAGCAGGCACAGTGGCCTGACGTCGCCGGCGCCGAACGCCGGTCATGACGTGGTCGCGGGTCGCGTTTTCGACGGCCGACTGACCGATATCGGGCCGAAGAACGCTCCGCGCGCGGCGCGTGTGAAGGAGGTTTCCGATGCGAGTGATCAACATCCTCCAGGCGAAGGGGTCGGACGTCTTCGCCGTCACGTCCTCTATCAGCATGAAGGAGGCCGTCGACGTCCTCGGCGAGAAGAACATCGGCGCGGTGATCGTCAAGGACGGCGAGGGGAGGGTGGCGGGCATCCTGTCGGAGCGCGACGTGGTGCGCCGTATACGGACGGATGGCCCCGGGGTGCTCTCTCGCCCGGTCGCCGACTGCATGACGCCGTCGCCGATCACCTGCGGGCCCGAGGCGTCGCTAGACGAGATCCTCGAAAAAATGACCGCCCGACGCATCCGGCATCTGCCGGTCGTAGAGGGCGGCAAGCTTCTCGGCGTCATCTCGATCGGCGACGTCGTCAAGCGCAAGATCGACAACGCCGAGCGCGAAGCGGCGGCGCTCCGCGAATACATCGC
>CAZNXR010000084.1:0-7958 GCA_964576815.1 uncultured Caulobacterales bacterium
GTGCCCACCGAGCGTTGCTGCTTGCGCAAAAAATAACGCCCGGCTTCTAATAGCGCTTCGAGCGGAATCATGCCCACTAATTCTGAGCCGGTGACGCGCATCCCGCGTTGCTCAGCGCTGCGGCGGCAAGCCTTTATCCGCCGCCCTCGCGCCTTTCCTATCTCTCCGAAATGCGGGCCGCGAAAGCGGAGGCGGCGCGCGAGCAAGAACGCCTGACGAAGGATTATTTCGCCGATCACCCCGATCTCTTCGTCAGCGATGAGGCGCTGCCCGCTTATTACACCAATGTCTTTCTCGCCAACCAGCAGATCGAGGCGCGGACGGCGCCGATTGCGGGCGCCTTCGACGCCGCGCGGCGACAGCGGCAGGCCTTGGTCGAGCGGCTGCAATATCTGTCGCCGCCGCTCATCGCCGACCGAGTGCTGAACGTGATCGCAGGCGCTGACGCGGCGCGCGCGCAGTCCTATCGGGCGCAGACGCTCGCCGCCCTGGCGGCCCTTACCGAAACGCTCGAACCCGTCATCGTCAGCCGTCGCCGCCTTCCGCTCAGCGACTATGACGCCCTGCCTGCATTCGTATTCAAAGAGCCGCCGCTTGAGATTGTCGTTACGCGTATCGCGGCGCCCCTCAGCTTTCTGCTGATCGTCGCGTTTGTTTTCTTTGTTACGGCCAACCGCGCCTTGCGCGGTCCGCTCGAACGAACGCTGTAAGCGTATGATGCTCCGGACAGGCCTAGCAGCGTTGTCAGCCACCCTAGCGGCGATGCTGATCGCCCCGGTCGCGGCGCAATCCGCGCCGGCGACCGAAACAGACGGCCGGCAGATCTATCCGCGCAGCTTTTTCGATCCGTTCAACCCGCAGACCGCGCGGGACATGATCGACCGGTTGCCCGGATTCACCCTCAATGCGGGAGACGATCTTCGCGGATTTGGCGGAAGCGCCGGCAACGTGCTGATTGACGGCGCCCGGCCTGCGAACAAGTCCGGCGGCATCGAAGATGCGCTGCGGCGCATTCCTGCCAATGATGTCGATCGCATTGAAGTCATCCGTGGCGCCGCGGGCGCCGGCGAGGCTCAGGGCCAGTCTATCGTCGCCAACATCATCCGGGCCGGCCGCGACCGCTCGATCAGCTGGAAGGCCGAGATTGAGCGCAATTCGGAGGGCGTCACCTATCCGCGCGTCGAGGGATCGCTGACGGCGCGCCTCGGGGACTGGACAACGTCGACCAAACTGAACGGGTTCTGGGAACAGTTCGATGTCCTCGGCCGGCGCGATCGGCTCGGCCCCGACGGGGCGCTCGTCACGGCGCAAGTCGACGATCGGCCGAGCGTCCTCACACAGGGTTTCGCCGCAAACGAAGCGAGCCGCGCGCTTGGCGGCGGCAAGCTGACGATCAACACGCGCTTTGGCTATTCCGGGTTTTTTCAGGTGACCGATCGCTTCCAGTTCGACGCCCGCGAACCGGATGCGGCGCCCGATGGGCGCGTCTACATCGATTTCGACAGCGTCGAATGGACCGGAGAGGCGAGCGCCGATTGGACCCGGCCTGTCGGGGGCGACTGGACGCTGAAAGCGATCGCGCTCGGCGCCATCCGCCCGCTCGACGAATTGACGGTGACGCGCCGTGAGCGGCCCGTCGCGGAGATCGCGAGCCGCTCTGTATTCACCAACCGGCAGACGCCGATCGAGACCATCGTTCGCACGACGCTGTCGCGCGGCGGCGCGCGCCGCTTGAAGCCGGAATTCGGCGTCGAGGCCGCCTTCAATCGGCTGGACAGCCTCTTTACACTGACCAATATCGATGTTGCCGGCGTCGAGACGCCGGTCGTTCTTCCGTCATCGGACGTTGTCGTTCAGGAATTGCGCGGCGAGGCTTTCGCCAATCTTATCTTCGCGGCGAACTCCGCCCTTACCGTCGAAACCGGCGTCGCGGGCGAGGTGTCGCGGATATCCGTTTCCGGCGACACCGAAAACAGCCAGACGTTTGTGTTCGCCAAGCCGTTCGCTAGCGTCCTCTATCAGGCGACGCCATCGACACAAGTTCGGTTCACCGCGCGCCGGTCCGTCGGTCAGCTTGACTTCGGCGATTTCGCGGCCTCGGCCGTGCCCGAGCTCGATCAGGAGTTCGCCGGCAATCCCGAGCTCGGCCCCGACCAGTCGACGCGCCTCTCTGCGGCGATCGACTGGCGCAACGAGACGCGCGGCGCGATCAACATCGAACTCTTTCACGAGTGGCGCGAAGACGTTCTGGAGCAGGTCGCCCTAGCGTCGGGCGCGTTCGGCCTCGCCAACGCCGGCTCGGGCCGGGTCTGGGGTCTCGTCGGTTCGGCCTCTCTCAAACTGACGCCCTTCCTGCCTGGCGGCCTGTTGGAGGCGCGGGCGACCATTCAGGATTCCAGTTTCGATGATCCTTTGACGGGCCAGACACGGAGCCTGACGAACATCGTATCGCCAAGGGTCACAGTGAATTTCCGACAAGACCTTCCCTCGCAGCAAGTATCGTGGGGCGCCGCCTTCGTCTTCCCGGAGGACGACCGGGCGTTTTTCGGCAATGAGATTTCTGATTTCCGCACCGGCGATGAACTCTCTCTGTTCGTAGAAACGACGCGCTTCTTGGGCGTCAAGTCGCGCCTGATGCTCAAGGGCGTCGGCGGACGGGATTTCATCGGCCGGCGGACTTTTTTCTCACCGGATCGCGCTGGAGGGATCACCGGATTTGAAGCGTCGGATCGCAAGCGCGGGATGTTCGTGACGCTGACTGTCGAAGGGCAGTCGTGAACCGTTGAAGGGTGCAGAACATAGTCGATGAGGGGAAAGTCCGCGACCTCCCTGGAGTATCGCGGGTCGGCGCCGGAGCCCCAGATGAGCGGCGCACTAAAGAAAACGGAAGACGACGGGAAGCCGATCATGCTCACCAGAAGAAATCTTGCCGCCCTCGGCGCGACGGCTCTTGCGGGCAATGCGCTCTCAATCGCATCGGCCGCCGCAGCGTCCTCAGGGGGAAAGCTCGACTCCGAGATCGCAAGGGATGAAGATTTCTGGGCGATCATCGCGCGCGCTTATCGCCTCGACGGGCGACACATTGTGCTGAATGGCGGCGGCAACAACCCGCTGCCTGCGACCGTCGTCGACGCCTTGAACCGGTTCGATCAGATGACGGCGACCCAGCCCCGGCCGCATAATTATGCATTTCAGGCGCGCATCGACGATCACCGCGTCCGGCTTGCGCGTCTCTTCGATTGCGCCCCGGAGGAGCTTGCCATTAACCGCAATACGACCGAAGGGCTCAACATCGTCGGCTGGGGCCTTCCGCTCAGCGTCGGCGACGAAATCATCATCAGCAATTTCGACGACGTCTATGCGGTGCCCATTTTCCAGCAGCGTGCGGCGCGTCACGGCGTCGTGCTGAAGGAAATCACGCTGCCGCTGGCGCCTGGCGGCGAGGACGTCGTCGCCGCCTTCCGCGCCGCGATGAGTTCACGCACGAAGCTGCTGGTTGCGAGTCACCTCGTCGATGGCTGGGGCTTCGTGCTGCCGATCCGCGCGCTTTCGACGCTGGCGCATGAAGCCGGTGCGCAGATGCTCGCCGACGGCGCCCTCAGTTTTGGCCAGTTTCCGGTCAGCATGAAGGATCTCGGCTGCGACTATTACGCGACCTCGCTGCACAAATGGTTGAATGCGCCGCTCGGAACGGGCGCGCTGTTCGTGCGGCGCGACCGGATTGAGAGCCTCTGGCCGCTCTATGGCGTGCAGGCGGACGCCGGCGACATCCGCAAGTTCGAGGAAATCGGCACGAGGAGCGGGCCAACGCTGGCGGCGATCGGCCAGGCGATCGACTTCTATGAGGAAGTCGGCCCCGCCCGGAAACATGCGCGCGTCCGTTATCTCTTGGAGCTGGTGATCGCCGGGCTGAAAAATGTCGACCGCGTCAAGGTTGTGACCGAGCGCGATGCGCGGCTGAGAACCGGGCTCGCGCGGGTCATGATTGACGGCGTCCTCGGCAAGGAGTTCGCTGCGGCGCTCCACAGAGATCATCAGATATTCACCTTCGGCGGGTTCCCCGGTCCGCATCAGGGCGTCTACATCTCGCCGAACATTTTCAATTCCGCGGACGACATGGGCCGCTTTGTCGAGGCGGTGAAATCGATAGCGGCCGCGCCGCCCCTGCCGGAGAAACCGACATGAACGCCGGGGGGCGCCATAATCCGCGAGCCCCCTTGCGCGTTTCGATCGCACCGGCCGCGTCAGGTCCGGTTTTGGTGTAGGGGGGTCCAGTCGCCGCTGTACCCAGGTATGACAAGATGATCCGAAAAAGGGCCTTGCCTTGAATCGCCCCAAAAACTTTCGCTAGGCAGCCCTCCGCGTTCGGAATTGCAGCGCTTGCCAGTTTCCGGTTTCGCCCGCTCCGGTCCAGCAGTCGTGAGCGCGAAAATCCGTGTCCTCGTCGTCGACGACGAACCTGCGATCCTGAAGTTTCTGAAACCTGCCCTCCAAGCAAACAACTATGACACACTATCGGCTTCGACGGTCGCCGAGGCGGTGAAGCGGATCGCGTCGGAGTCTCCTGATCTCGTCGTGCTTGATCTCGGTCTTCCCGACGGCGACGGAAAAGATGTTATCCGCGCCGTCCGACAATGGTCGAACGTTCCGATAATTGTTCTTTCGGCGCGAGACCGAGAAGCAGAAAAAATAGACTCGCTCGATCTTGGCGCCGACGACTTTGTGAACAAGCCCTTCGGCGTCGGCGAATTAATGGCCCGCATGCGCGCCGCCTTGCGCCATCGCATGCTGGGCGAGGCAGAAACGCCCGTGCTCCAAATTGGCGCTCTAGAAGTCGACAGCGTTCGCCACCGAGTCCTGCGTGACGGCGAGGAAGTGAAGCTCACCCCCAGGGAGTTCGAACTGCTTTCCTTTCTTGCCAGGCACGCGGGAAAGGTCGTCACGCACAAGCAAATACTTGCCGCCGTCTGGGGACCGGCGCACACAGAGAACACGCAATATCTTCGTGTGTACGTCGCGCAGCTCCGTCAGAAGATTGAGGAGCACCCCGACGACCCTAGGATCATCCTTACCGAACCGGGAATCGGATATCGGATCGTCGATGTTGCTTAGCCTCTCCAATGGGCGAGCGAACACCGGAGCATTCTTTCAGAACGGCTCTGCGATACGGAGAATGCCGCTTAGCAGCATCACCGATCCTCGCCGGATCATGATCTGAAAGTCGCCGCCGCCATGTTCGTCCCGAAGATCGTCGAACAACGCGGGATAGGGGGCGCCCTTGAGCAAAGCGGGGCGCAGCGGTCGTCCATCATGCACGCGATAGGCGTAGAAGCGGTTACGCGGATCAGGGTCTTCGATCAGGTTGAAGAACTGGCATGCGAGCTGGTCGTCAGCGAAGATGTCACGCATGGCCGCGCGCCACGTTCAATGCGCCTGCGCCGGGAACACAGGCCCCAACACAATCCCTGACACACACATCGACACACCGCCTGACACAGTCTTCGACACAGGACCGAACACAGGGGCGAAGCGCACGGCGCGCGGCCGTAATGGCTCTTTCGAAGGGCCCGCTCATTCCGCCCCCCGTTCGATGAGCTTGGCGATGTCGTCGGCGCGCCAGGCGGTCGTCCGCGGACCGAGCTTCACCGGTTTCGGGAAGCGCCCGGATTTGACGCCCGCCCACCAGGTCGACTTGCTGACGGGGATCGGGCCATCCGGCGCGATAATCGCCTTGAGGCGAAGGAGTTTGCTTGAACCTCTATTCGGCATCGTGGCCTCCACTGTCTTCGGAAGACAGGGAAGCAGGGACCGAGGGCCTGAGGCGCGAATTCGGCTGCGCAAAACCGAATTCGTCCGGAGAGGGCCCCGATGGTTCAGCCGGTTCCGAGCGGCTTTAGCTCATCGCCGACAGCTTCGACCGCCTCGGCGAGATGCTTGCGGATGGTCTCGGCGGTGACGCTGAGGCCGACTTCGACCAGCTTCTCAGAGATGTTCGTCGCGGCTTTGCAGTGTGCCTTCTTCGGATCGAATTGAAACTTCAAAGCGGCCATCCCCAGGAGAAGCTTCTGCAGAATCCGCTGCTCGTTCTTCAGCCCTGATACGGTTTCACTTTTGGGCGCCGCCGCCGCCTTTGCCGAAAGCTCCGCGCGCAGCGATTCCACCTCACGCTTCGCCTGTTCCAGCTCGCGCTCGACTTCGATCAGCGTCGGTCCCTGTTTGCGGACCGCGTCGACCAGCGCTGTTGGCGGATCGACCTTCGTATACAGTGCCCATCGGATCGCCGCCGTCGGCGTCGGATTCCCTGAAAGACCCGCCATGCCGATATGCGACTGGAAGAGACCGAACATGCGATCATAGGCGCGCCGCTCATCCGCGGCGCAGTTCGGCGACAACTTGCCATCTTCGAGATGAGTGTCGGGATCGAGACCCGCGAGGAGCGCGGTAGCGACCTCGACCGGCCAGTAGCCCCTCTTGCTCCAATAGCCGTAGTCCGGACCCTGGCGTTCGTTAGCTGAGCGTTTCGGCATGCGGTCTCCATTCGCGGCTGTGAAGATTGAAGCGCCCGCGCCCAGCGCTCAGGCGCGGATCGCAACGACTTTTGCGAGCCCGGCCGCAAGGTGCGCGGCCCAGGCCTTCATAAGCGCGCGGCGGCGCTCCAGTAGATCGCCGCGGCGATAGGCGGCTTCCGACTTGTCCTTGATCGTGTGCGCAAGCGCCATCTCGCACACCTCGCGCGGAAAGTTGGTGCGTTCCGCCGCCCAGTCGCGGAAGGCGGAGCGGAAGCCATGGACGGTCGCTTCCTCGCCCATGCGCCGCATCCGCATCAGGAGCGCCATGTTGGAGAGCGGCTTTCCCTCGATCGCGCCCGGAAAGACATAGTCCGACTCCGGCCAGAGCGCGCGCGCGGCCTTGAGGACTTCAAGCGCGCGCAGCGCGAGCGGCACGCGGTGCTCGCGTCCCGCCTTCATGCGGGCCGCGGGGATGGTCCAGACGCCCGCCGCCTCGTCGATCTCGCTCCACTTTGCATGCAGCGTCTCATTGGTGCGCGTCGCCGTCAGGATGAGGAACTCAAGGGCGAGCGCCGAGGCCTGCTGATCGCTCTCGGTATCGCGCTGCAATCGCTCGACGAAGGCGGGGACCGCGGCGTAGCCCATCGCCGCATGATGCTTCTGGCTGTCGGGCTGGCGCGGCAGGCCCTTCGACACCCCCGCGACAGGGTTCTCGCCTCCGACGTGACCGGCCGCCTTCGCCCAGTCGAACACCATCCCGATGCGCTGCTTCACTCGGCGCGCCGTTTCCGGCTTCTGGAGCCAGATCGCGCCGAGCGCTTTCAGGACGTCCGGCGTTCCGATCGTATCGATCGCCGCCTCCCCGAAATACGGGAACGCGTATTCGTCGAGCGTCTTCAGCCATTGCGCCGCGTGCTTCTCATTCTTCCAGCCGGCGATGTTGTCGGCGTGCACCCGCGTCGCCGCCTCGCGGAACTTCGGAACGACGGCCCGCGCTTTCCGCCGCGCCTCCAAGGGATCGCCGCCATCCCGCGCGATGGCGCGGAGCTGCGCCGCGTTGATCCGCGCTTCGGCGAGCGAGACGAGCCGCACGCCGCCAAGCCCGATATCGCGCCGGCGCCCGCGCACCACCGTGCGCAACATCCAGCGCTTCGCCCCCGAGGGATCGACGATGAGATAAAGCCCGTTTCCGTCGGCGTAGCGGCCCGGTTTAGAAAGCGATTTGACGCGCAGCGCCGTCAGCGCGTTCTGGGGATGAGGAGAGGAAGCCATACGCGCCGGACCCACGTTTCATCCCACAAAGAGTGCGGGATCAAGCCGGAGTCAGTCAAGCCGTGCCGGATGGACCTATCGCCCAACCCGTTCAAACTGCTGCACAATTTGCATTACGCTGGACAATGACGGATAATCCGTAGGCGGACACCCTCTCCGCCATTTTTAGTGTCTCGC
>CAZNXR010000085.1:0-7863 GCA_964576815.1 uncultured Caulobacterales bacterium
ACAGCGATCTTCATCGACGCTCCCGGGAGTTGCAGCCTGTAATCGGGGCTAGTGCGAGAAGAAGGTCTTCGCCACCCACCAGACGAGAACGTAGGTCGCGATGAACCACAAGACCGCCCACAGGCCGTTGCCCATGACGAGCTGGGTAAAGAACATAGCGAGGCCCATGGTCAGCGGTACGCCGACCTGCGCCGAATTCCTCATGATGCCGTCATAGATCTTGCGGTGCTCCTCAGCATCGGCGCGGCGCTGTTTTGCATCGTCGGCGGTCGCCATTAGTCACTCTCCGAACCCTAAAGCCGGCGATTTTCTGGCCTAATTCAGAGGGATGGGCAAGGGGACCTGTGCGCGCGGCGAACCCGTCGTCAGGAGCGCAAGGTGTTGCCTTCGCTGTATTTTTACGCGTCTCCGTCTAGAATGGCTCTGCGAACGGCGGGGGGAAGATGTCGCAGCGCCATTTCCTGGATGCAAAGTTCAGGCGTCGATCGGGTCTGTTTATCGGGCCGCTCGCGCTGTTTCTGACGTTGGGCGCGAGCCCTGCCGCTGCGCAAACCCTGCGCGTGATGACGACCGGGCTCGGTGAGGGATCGGTCGCCGGCGGCGCCATCAGCTGCACCGCCTCCGGAGCCCCTGTCTGCGAAACCGTTACGGCGCCGGGCGCGAGCGTTCTGCTGACGGCGACGCCCGCAGCCGGCGCGGTGTTCTCCGGCTGGGGCGGCGATTGCCCCGACACCGACCCGACGACGCCCGTCAATCAGTGCCGCGTCGCGATGACGGCCTATCGTTCGGTGCGCGCGCAGTTCGACCTCGCGGCGCCGATCGCCGCGCTGACGCCTGCGCAGATCTCCGATGTCGAAGACGCCCGCAGCGGCATCGGCGATTTTCTCGCGGCGAACCCGTCGATCAACTCGACCGCGAAGTTCATCGCCGCGCTGCCGGAGGAATATCGCCGCAACTGGATCTTGATGCCGCGCTCGGAGAGCCTTCAGGTCGGTACGGCCGAAGCGCCGAGGGTCCTGCTGCCGAGCGCGAATGGCGAGAACGCGTTCGCCGTCGCGCTCCACCCCGGACCGCTTCAGTCCTATCCGGGCTCGCACCACAACGCCGTCGAGTTCATGCAGTGGGATGGCGCGAAAAAGACTTTCCGCTTTCACGAGATCGTACTCGCCGACATTCCGGCGCATGATGACACCGACCCCGTAACGCCCGGGTTGCAGCCGCGTTTCCCGGCGCGCACCGCCCCCAGCGTCGGCATCGACAATACGATGTGCGCGGCCTGCCATTCGACGCGCAACGTCCTCAATCGCGGGACGACGCCCGGCACCGACGGATTCGCGCATTCCATTCCCGTGAAGATGAAACCCAACTGGGACGCCTATGACAGCTGGGGCGGCATGCTCGCGTTCAACCGCGATCGAATTTACAAGGGATCGGTCGAAGCCGCCGCTTTCCGCGCGATCTTCAATCCGTGGACGTGGGCCGGCAATCCGGGCGGACGGCGCATCATCGAACAGCTCCAGTTACAGCCGCCCGGCGTTCCAGACGGCTCAACGCTGCTGACGCGCAGACACAATGACGACTATGGCACGATGGTGACGAACGTCGTCGTCGACGACCGCATCACGCGCCTGACGGCCGGCGGCGCCGATGACGGCAGAATCGTGTTCGGCTTCGACGATCCGGGGCCGCCGGTCACGGTGGAGCCGCAACCGACCGGCACGACCTCGACGACGATCGCTTACGCCTTCGACCGCCGCGCCGGGACTTCGGGCACGTCGGTTGTTCGCAATGACACGCTCGTTCCTGCGGCGCCGGCGACGACGCCGAAGTCCGATTTCGTGACGCTGCACCATACGCTCTCACCGCGATCGGATGTCGGCAGGGGCGTATTTTTCCTCGCGAACATGAGCGACGGGCCGAACGCCGCGCGCGTCGCCGACGAGGTGAAGACGCACCGCTTTGCAACCGGCGGAACACCGACAGACGTGCGCGCGCTGGCGCTCGCGATCGCCTCGCGCTGCATCACCCTCACGGGCGGCGACGCGATCACGGACACGCAGGACATTTCGCTGACGCTGTCGCCCGCCGTCCGGGCGTTTTTCGACGCGCGCAACGGCATGACCTTCAACGACGTCCATGACGACACGCTGCGCCGTCAGCAGAGCCTGCCTTTGCGCAAGGCGGACATTCAGAAGCTGACGCTCCATCGCGCCGGCGACCACTATATCTATGACGAGAACGGCCCGGGGACGCCGCCGGCGGCCGAGGCGCTGAATGGTCTCATCGACGCCTATGGAACGGCGACTTCGGGCGTCGCCGGGGGAACGGGCGGCGGCGATATCGGCCTTGCGCGGCTAAGACAGGAAATCTTTCGCCGGCCGATCGACCGCGGTCGGCCCGATGAGACCGTGATGGGCGGGGCGATCGTCGATCGCGAGACCTACATTTTCGATCGCGGCGACGGCTCGCCCATCTTCAGAAACACGGCCGCGATCGCACTCTTCCGCTATTTTCTGGAGCCGCTCGGCGTCTCGGTCGATAAATGGTCGACGAGCGTCAGAGGCCGTTCGCGCAGCTACACTTTTTCGGCGTCCTTCGGCGCCTACATGGCGGCGATGGCGGCGAACGGCCCGGAGTCGATCCGCGCCAGCCTCGGCATTCCCGATGTCGTCGAGGATCCTGCGACGCCTGGCGTCTATGACCCGACTGTTTCATGCGGCGCGATCATGCCGCTCGTCAACGCGACCTTCGCCTCGCTGCCGGCGCCCGATGCGCTGCCGACCTTCACCGACGTGCAGCGCATCCTCAACAAGAGCTGCATCGAGTGCCATGGCGGCCTCGGCTACCCGCCATACCGGAGTTAAGGCGATGCGATCAACTTCGCGGAGAACGAAACGCCTGCGCCCGGCGAGCGGCGGCTGTGGCGCTCGCTGTCGATGGTGCGCTCGCTGACGGGAACGCCGTCCTGCCCGCCCTCCGCCCCCGCTTGCCCCATCGGTTCGGGTACGGATCTTTCGTCGAGCTATCTCTACCAGCTCATTTCCGACCGCGGAAACCTCGCTCATCCCTATAATCCCGGCGCGCCTTATGACGCCGCCGACCCCGATGACTTAGATGGATCCGGCGACCCCGATGTCGCCGACGAACGCTGCCGCGAAGGGCTGATGCCCTGCGGCGGCCCGCCATTGTCGAAGACGGACATCGAGACGGTCCGCCGCTGGATTGTCGGCGGCCGACCGAACACCGAGGGCGATCCGCATATCCGCACGGTGGACGGCAAGCATTACGACTTCCAGGCCGCCGGCGAGTTCACGCTTTTGCGCGGGGAAGACATGGAGCTGCAGGCGCGCCAGACGCCGGTGCCGACGGCAGCGCCCTTGCCGGATTCCAACACCGGGCTCTCGGTCTGCGTCAGCGTCAACAGCGCCGTTGCGCTCCGCGCCGGACAGAACCGCGTCACCTATCAACCCGATCTTGCAAGGACACGCCAGCCGAACGGGGGCGCCGCGCCGTTGGTGCTGCGCATCGACGGCAAGCCGGTTGATCTCGCCGCTGGCCCTCACGCGCTGACGTCCGGCGGGCGCGTCATCAGCACGGCGGCGCCCGGCGGCGTCGAGGTGCAGATGCCGGGCGGCACGAGCGTCGTCATCACCCCGGGTCGCTGGGGCGCGCACAATATCGACTTCATGAATGTCGATGTGCGCCATGCGCGCGCGAACGAAGGCGTCATGGGCGCCGTAGCGCCCGGCGGCTGGCTGCCCGCGCTGAGCAACGGTGCGCAGTTGGGGCCGAAGCCGTCAGACGCCAATGCGCGCTTCGACGCGCTTTACGGCAAATTCGCGGATTCGTGGCGTGTACGCGCGGGCGCATCGCTCTTCGACTATGAACTGGGGCTGGGGCCGCGCCGCTTCGACGCGAAGGGTTGGCCCGCGCCGACCAACGGCGCCTGCGCTGCGCCGCCGACGCCCGGCCTTCCCGAAGGCGGCAAGCCTTCGGAGCCGCTCGCCGCGGACGAGGCGAAGAAACTCTGTATCGGGATCAAGGACCCGGACCGGCGCCGCAACTGCGCGGCGGACGTCGCCGCGACCGGCGAGCGCGCCTTCGCAGAGGCATATCTCAATACGGAGAAAGTAGCGCTGCGGCCGATGCCGGCGGCGCCAAGGCTCGCCGCGCCGGCGCATAACGCCGTCGTCCCCTCCGGCGACGTGAAACTCACCTGGCGCGCGCCGAAGCAGGCGGCCGCGCGTACGAGAACGATGCTCTGCCTGTGGTCCGGCAAGGAGCTGTTCGACATGTCGAAATGCGCACCGCCGGACAGCGCGCGAACCGACTTCAGGCAGCCCGGCGTCAAGGACGCGGCCGCGCGCCTCAAGGCGCTGACAAGGGCGGAAGGCGCCTCGCTCGGCGTGCGCAAGGTCGCGCGCGGCGAGATCTACAAGTGGAAGGTCATCGTCGAGAACGAAACCGGCGCCATGGCGGAAAGCGAAACGCGGCGGTTTGAGGTGAAGTAAGAATCAATTCCCTACCCGCACCGGCCAGCAGGTGAGCAGCGTCTTCAGCGTCGAGACGAAGGCGATCGGCTCTTCGAACATCAGATGATGGTGCACCGTCGGCATCACCATGAAGGGCGAGCGGCCTTTGGTCTGTTGTTTCAAGTGCTCGAAACCCTCCCCTGTCGCGAAGGCCGATGCCTCGCCATAGAGGAACGCAAGCGGACAGCGCGCGGCGAGGAAGAGGTCGCGCTCGTAATGGATCTCGAAATTCTTGCCGTGCGCGGGATCGAATTTCCACGTCCAGCCGGTTCCGCCGTCTGGCCGCGGCGCGCGGAGGAGGCCCGTTCTCGCAATGTAGTCGACGAGATAATGCTCGCGTGCCGGCTGTTCCGGAAGAAATCGGAAGCGCGCGATCGGCTCTTCAATCGTCGCATAGACGCGGCTCGCTTTCGCGTCGTCGTCGAGCGCGCGTCGGCGCAGGATCGTGTAGCCTTCATCAGGATCAGGCTTGCCGATCGGGCTGTCGATGACGACCGCGCCCAGAAGGCGCTCGCCCTGCCGTTCGACCGCCGCGAGTGTCACCCAGCCGCCGAAGGAATGGCCGACGACGATCGGGCGCCCGCCCTTCGCGGCGCCCGAATGATCGATAACGGCGAACAATTCGTCGATTGATTCATTGACGTTGTAGCTCGGGCGCCAGTCGCTGTCGCCCATGCCGGACATGTCGAAGGCGACGACGCGATAATGATCGGTGAACGACGGCGCAAAGGGCCGCCACCAATTGCGGTGCGCGCGCCCGCCATGGATGAAGACGAGGCCCCGCCGCCCCGCCTCACCCCAGGCCGAATAGCGGATGCGCGCGCCGGCGACGACGACTTCGCCCTCTTCGGAAGGCTGAGCGAGCGCGCGATTGAACCAGTCGGGCGCCGGCGGCGCGACGCCGTTCAGATGTTCGATCGGGCGGAGGTGGGCTGGGGTGTCGCTCATCAGGTCTTCACCTCATTCTTGCATTCGGCGCGACGGACGCGGTTCGTCGCCTTCATCTCCCCCTTGAGGGGAGGTCGAAAGTCGCGAAGCGACTTTCGGGTGGGGGATGCGGCGCTTGAAGCTAAGCCCGGCCGCCTTCCGATCACCGCACCCCCAGCCGAAACTTCCTGCGGAAGTTTCGGCTTCCCCACAAGGGGGAAGCGAAGCCGCACGACCTTGCCGGTGTTCCTCAACAAACTCTTAACGCCCGCGCCCCTTTTCCCGGAATGAAACGGTTTAAAGCGAACCTTAACCCCGCACCTATAAACCGGTCCCTTCCAGTTTCACCTGACATCGAGGGGCCGCTGCGGTGACTTCCAAAACCATACTTATCGTCGATGACGATCCGACGCAGCGCCGGCTGATGCGCGCGGTGTGCGAGAAGGCGGGCTATCCCGTCCTGCAGGCGGAGTCTGGCGAGAACGCGCTTCAGCTTCTGCAGGGCGAACAGGGGCAGGACGTCGCGCTTGTGATGCTGGACCTGCGCATGCCGGGTCTTGGCGGGATGGAGACCTTGAAGCGCGCGAAGTCCTATCGCGACGATCTCCCCGTCATCGTGCTGACCGCGCAAGGCGGCATCGATACGGTCGTCGAGGCGATGCAGAACGGCGCGGCGGATTTCTTCGTAAAGCCGGCGAGCCCCGAACGCGTCATCGTCTCCATCAACAATGCGCTCAATCTTTCGACGCTGAAGGGCGAAGTATCGCGCCTCAAGCGCAAGCGCGAAGGCGCAATGGCGTTCGGCGACCTTATCGGCGCGAGCGCGGCGCTGAAAAACGTGCAGCGGCTCGGCGAGCGCGCGGCGGCGTCGAACATCCCCATTCTCATCACGGGCGAGTCCGGCGTCGGCAAGGAAATGATCGCGCGCGCCATTCAGGGTTCCTCGGAGCGCGCGGGCCGCCCCTTCATCACCGTCAATTGCGGAGCCATTCCGGAGAACCTCGTCGAGAGCATCCTTTTCGGGCACGAAAAGGGCTCGTTCACCGGCGCTCATCAGCGGCACATCGGCAAGTTCCAGGAAGCCGACGGCGGCACGATCTTCCTCGATGAGGTGGGCGAGCTGCCCGCCGACATGCAGGTGAAGCTCCTCCGCGTGCTGCAGGAAGGCGAAGTCGATCCGGTCGGCTCGAAACGCCCGGTGAAGGTCGATGTGCGCGTCATCTCCGCGACCAACCGCGACCTGTCGGAAGAGGTGAAATCGGGGCGCTTCCGCGAGGACCTCTTCTATCGCCTCAATGTTTTCCCGGTGCACATCCCGCCGCTGCGCGAACGCGCCGAGGACGTGCCCGCCCTCGTCGATCATTTCATCCAGCGCTACAACGCCGAAGAGCGCCGCGACGTGCGCGGCGTGCAGCACGAAGTTCTATCCGTGCTGATGCGTCAGCCCTGGCCCGGCAATGTGCGCCAGCTTGAAAACACGATTTTCCGCGCCGTCGTTCTCGCCGAAACGCCTTATCTCACGGCGCGCGATTTTCCGTTTCTCGCCGCCGAATTCGAAGCCGCCGGCATCGACATGGGCCCGCCTGTGCTCGACGATCTTGAAGACAGCGCCGCCGTCGCCTTGTCGCCGGCAGCCCCGCGCCCGCTCGCCGGCAACTCATCGACTGCATTTGAGAATGTCGACGTCTTCGACCGCGACGGGCACTTGAGGACGCTTGAAGCGATCGAGCGCGACCTCATCCAGCTTGCGATCGACACCTATGACGGGCGCATGTCGGAAGTCGCCCGCCGCCTCGGCATGGGCCGCTCGACGCTCTATCGCAAACTGCGCGAGCACGGGCTTGAGGTGAAGCGGAGCGCTTGATGGTCTGGTGGCTGGGAATAAGTCCCGCCCATCCCGGCAAAAGCCGGGACCCAGTCCTTGCCGCAAACAGTGCAATCTTTGGATGCGCGCCTGACGGCGCCCGCTGGGCCCCGGCTTTCGCCGGGATGAGCGGGATGGGGGCACCTCTCACTCCCCCAGCGCCGACAGATAGAGGTCGAGCAACGCTTCTTCTTCCTGCCGCTTGGCCTTGTCCATCTTCCGCAGGCGGATGACCTTGCGCATGGTCTTGGTGTCGTAGCCCTCGCCCTTGGCTTCGGCGAAGACTTCCTTGATGTCGCCGGCGATCGTCGACTTTTCCTCTTCGAGCCGCTCGACGCGCTCCAGGAACGATTTCAGCCGCTCGCCCGCGACCGTCGTCGCGCCGCCCGTCGCCATGTTCGCCGATCCGTCCGCCATGGTTTCACTCGCTCCAAACTGCCGGTTCCTGACCTAGAACTGCGTCGGCGCGGGGCTGAAGCGGGTTTTCTCCACATGGGGAAAGAAGGCCGGCCGGCGGAAAGAACCGCTTTCCCTCGCCGC
>CAZNXR010000086.1:0-7853 GCA_964576815.1 uncultured Caulobacterales bacterium
TTCTTGGGGCGACTGACGCTCTGTGTACAGACCAAAAAGCCGCTGCGCAAAAAAACGGCGGCCTTTCGGCCGCCGTTTCCGATACATTCGCGTCGGGCCGGACCTTAGAAGTCCATGCCGCCCATGCCGCCGCCCATGCCGCCGCCGCCATGGCTGTGGCCGGCTTCCTTTTTCGGGGCTTCGGCGATCATCGCTTCCGTCGTGATGAGAAGGCCGGCGACCGAAGCCGCGTCCTGCAGCGCCGTCCGCACGACCTTCGCCGGATCGACGATGCCGGCTTTGATCATATCGACATATTCGTCCGTCTGCGCATTGAAGCCGAACTTCGTGTCTTTCTGTTCAAGGAGCTTGCCGACGACGATCGAACCTTCGCCGCCCGCATTGCGGACGATCTGGCGGATCGGCGCTTCCAGCGCGCGGCGGATGATGTTGATGCCCGCGTCCTGATCGGCGTTGCCGCCCTTCAGGCCAGCGAGCACGCGCGTTGCATAAAGAAGCGCGACGCCGCCGCCGGCGACGATGCCTTCTTCGACGGCTGCGCGCGTCGCGTTCAGGGCGTCATCGACGCGGTCTTTGCGCTCTTTGACTTCGATCTCGGTCGCGCCGCCGACCTTGATCACCGCAACGCCGCCCGCCAGCTTGGCGAGACGCTCTTGCAGTTTTTCGCGGTCATAGTCGGACGAGGTGTCCTCGATCTGCTTCCGGATCTGGCCGGTCCGGGCTTCGATGTCTTTCTTTTTGCCCTGGCCGTCGATGATCGTCGTGTCGTCCTTGTCGATCGACACCTTCTTGGCGCGCCCGAGCATGTCGAGCGTGACGTTTTCGAGCTTGATGCCGAGGTCTTCGGAGATGACCTGGCCGCCGGTCAGCACGGCGATGTCTTCGAGCATCGCTTTGCGGCGATCGCCGAAGCCTGGCGCTTTCACGGCCGCGACTTTGAGGCCGCCGCGCAGCTTGTTGACGACGAGGGTCGCGAGCGCTTCGCCTTCAACGTCTTCCGAGACGATCAGCAGCGGCTTGCCTGACTGCACGATCGCTTCGAGCAGCGGCAGCATCGCCTGCAGGCCGGACAGCTTCTTCTCGTGCAGCAGGATGTAGGGATCGTCGAGTTCGACGATCATCTTTTCCGCATTGGTGATGAAGTAGGGCGACAGATACCCGCGGTCGAACTGCATGCCTTCGACGACGTCAAGCTCGGTCTCGGCGGTCTTGGCTTCTTCAACCGTAATGACCCCTTCATTGCCGACTTTCGCCATCGCCTTGGCGATCATGTCGCCGATTTCTTTTTCGCCGTTAGCGGCGATCGAGCCGACTTGCGCGATTTCGTCTGACTTCGAGATCTTGATCGAGGTCTTCTTGATTTCCTCGACAACTTTAACGACGGCAAGCTCGACGCCGCGCTTCAGGTCCATCGGGTTCATGCCGGCAGCGACGGCCTTCGCGCCTTCGCGGACGATTGCCTGCGCCAGAACGGTCGCGGTCGTCGTGCCGTCGCCGGCTTCGTCGTTCGTCTTCGAGGCGACTTCGCGCACCATCTGCGCGCCCATATTCTCGAACTTGTCTTCAAGTTCGATTTCCTTCGCGACGGTGACGCCGTCCTTCGTCGAGCGCGGGGCGCCGAACGATTTTTCGATGACGACGTTGCGGCCTTTCGGCCCGAGGGTCACTTTGACGGCGTTGGCGAGGATATCGACGCCGCGCAGCATTTTCTCGCGCGCTTCGACGTCGAATTTGACTTCTTTAGCAGCCATGGTTCTACTTCTCCTGAATTCTTTGTACGGATTAAGCGACGACGCCGAGGATGTCGGATTCCTTCATGATCAGAAGGTCCTCGCCGTCGATCTTGACTTCCGAGCCCGACCATTTGCCGAAAAGGATCTTGTCGCCCTTCTTGACGTCGAGCGCGACGACCTTGCCGTCATCGCCGCGGGCGCCGGGGCCGACCGCGATCACTTCGCCCTGCTGGGGCTTTTCCTTGGCGGTGTCGGGAATGATGATCGACCCGACTTTTGAATCCTCTTCGATCCGGCGGACGAGAACCCGGTCGTGGAGCGGTCTGAATTTCACAGAGGTGTCTCCCTTTTTCATTCAGAAACAATGGGTTAATTGGGAAGCACGAGCAAAGCCCGCGCTTTGGCACTCGCTCTTGGCGAGTGCTGACAGCGAAATAGGGAGGACCTTCGAGGGCGTCAAGGGGCTTGCCTCGCAGGTATTTGACCCGAGAGCCTCACGGAAGTCGCCGGGGCGCCGTCAACTCGCCTCGATTACCCCTATTTAATGCCCTTCGAACGCCGATAGGACGCAAAGGCTTACAGGCGTTAATCGCGGGGTGATTTCGGTGCGGCATTGAAAGCCGATCGGGGGCCTCCCCTAAAGGATGGAGAGAGTTTGATGCGCAAGGCGTTCCTTCTGGCCTCGCTCGCGGTTTTCGCAGCGGCCTGCACCACCAATCCCTATACCGGCGAAAAGCGCGCGGGCCGGGTTGCGACCTCAGGCGCGGCCGGGGCTGCGGCCGGCGCCGCAGCGGGCGCGATCGGCGGCGCGATCGCCGGCAAGCCGGGCAAGGGCGCGGCCATCGGCGCCGTCGCCGGCGCCGTCATCGGCGGCGGCATCGGCGTCTATCAGGACCAGCAGCAGGCGAAACTGCGCGAGCGGCTCGTCAACGCCGGCGTTCAGGTCGAGCGCGAGGGCGACAATATCCGCCTTATCATGCCGTCGGACATCACCTTCGACACCGCCAAGAGCGACATCCAGCCGGGATTTTATGAAACGCTCAATTCCGTTGCGATCGTTCTCAAGGAATTCAACAAGACGACCGTCACGGTCGCCGGCCATGCCGACGCGCGCGGCTCGGACAGCTACAATCTCGACCTCTCGCAGCGCCGGGCGCTCAGCGTCTCGAACTATCTCGCGGCGCAAGGCGTCAATCCCGGCCGGCTGAACGCCATCGGCTACGGCGAATCGCGCCCGATCGGCGACAATTCGACGGCGGCGGGCCAATCCCTCAACCGGCGGGTCGAGGTCCTGATCGACCCGGTCGAAAGCCAGTTCCAGGGCTGATCGCCCGCAAAGGCGAGGATGCGCGGACGCCCGGCCGGTCGGCCGGGCGTTTTTGTTTCACGGTTCGTTAACTTCCGTAGACGTCGCATTGAAGGCGCATCACGAGCGATCGTTAAGCCTGTCGCAAGGGGTCCCGCTTATGATCAGGCCGGCTGCGGATGAGGGCTGCAGCTGCATGGCCGGCTGGAACACGGGCGATGAACATCAAACAGCGCGCTTCGAAATACGGCTTCGGCGTTCATTTCGCCGTCGGCGCGACCAGCATGATCCTGCTCGCCTCCGCCGTCATCAAAGGCATGCCGGCCAACATTGAGTATGCGCTCGGCGGCGCGCTGCTCGCCGTCCTCATCCTGCATGCGCGCATGGGCTTCGCCCTCTCGCGGCTGGAGACCGAAGTCGAAATCATGAGCCGCCTCTCCGGAAGAGTTTCCGCGCAAAGAAAGGGCGAAGCCGCACCGGACGACGCCTTCGCGGTCGCGGCCGCCGTCAGCGTCGAGGACCGCAAGACGCTCGACCGCGTCCGCGACGCCATCGAAAATCGCCGTATCGATCTTTACCTGCAGCCGATCGTCAGCCTGCCGCAACGCAAGCCGCGTTACTTTGAGGCTTTCTCGCGGCTGCGCGAGGCGGACGGGCGCGTGCTGAAGCCGGCCGACTATCTCGAAGCGGCCGAGCGCGCGAACCACATCGGCGTCATCGACAACATGATCTTGATGCGCTGCATCCAGGCGCTGCGGGCGGAACTGAAGCGTACGCCGCGGCTCGCCGTTTTCTGCAACCTTTCGCCGGCGACCATTTACGACACCGACTTTTTCAATCAGCTGACCGACTATCTGGAGGCGAATTCCGATCTCGCCTCGAACATCATCTTCGAATTCACCTATCCGGCGATCCAGACGATGCATCCGCGCGTCATGGAGAATCTGAACGCGATCGCCGACAAGGGATTCGTGTTCTCCATCGACCACGTTCACTCGATCGATCTCGACTGGGAAGGGCTGAGGGCGCGCAATTTCGCTTTCGCCAAGGCGCCGGCGAGCTTGCTGCTCGCGGCGAGCCGCGCCGACGAGGCGTCGGCCGCGCGGCTGCGCGCCTTCCGCAAGCGCCTGTCGATGGTCGGCGTCGATCTCATCGCGGAGAAGATCGAGTTTGAAAATCACATGCCGGAGATTCTCAGTCTCGGCATCGATTACGGGCAGGGCAATCTCTTCGGTCCTGCGCGGCGCGCCGACCATTATCTGGGCGACGCCTCGCCCGCCGGCGACATGGCGGCGGCCTGACCGGCGCCCGGCGCTTGACGCACGGCGCAGAGGGGCAATAGGCGTTTGTGAATGCCCGCCCCCCGCTTCATCGAGAACCTTTTCGCGATCGCCTCCGCCTATGACGCGCTGCTTTGCGACGCTTGGGGCGTCATTCATGACGGCGTGCGTCTGTTTCCCGGCGTCGATGAGGCGCTGATCGAGTTCCGGCGCGCGCGCGGTCCCGTCCTTATACTGACGAATGCGCCGCGCCTTTCCGGCGTCATTCCGGGCCAGCTTGACCGCCTCGGCCTGCCGCGCGCGGCCTATGACGGCGTCGTCACCTCGGGCGACGCCACGCGCGCGGCGATCGCGGCCTTGCTGCCGGGGCCCGCATTCAAGCTCGGACCGGAGAAGGACGACGGTCTTTACGACGGTCTCGACGTGACTTTCACGGAGCTGGACGCCGCCGAATTCATCATTTGCACGGGGCTCTTTGACGACCAGCGCGAGACCCCGGAGGATTACCGCGCTCTGCTGGAGCGCGCGGCGGCCCGACGGCTGCCGATGATTTGCGCCAATCCCGACATTGTCGTGCGATGGGGCGGGCGGCTCGTCTATTGCGCCGGCGCGCTCGCCGACGTCTACGAGACTCTCGGCGCGACGGTGATCTACGGCGGCAAGCCGCATTCTCCGATCTACGACGTCGCGTTCAAAGCGATTTCATCCTGCGCCGGGAGGGTGATTGAGCGTCGTCGCATTCTCGCCGTCGGCGACGGCGTCAGGACCGACATCGCCGGCGCCAATGCGCAGGGAATAGACGCTCTCTATATCGCCGGCGAAGGCGGCGTGCACCACGGGGCCGCAGACGACGCGGCGATCATCGCCGCGCTTGCCGGCGGGGGCGCGCACGCCGCCTACGCCGCCAGAGGACTCGTCTGGCGATGACGATATCCTACGCCGCCGCAGTCGGAAATTTCGACGGCGTCCATCGCGGGCACCGTTTCCTCCTAGATCGAACGATCGCCTTCGCCGAATCGATCGGGGCGCAACCGGCGGCGGTCGTCTTCGATCCGCATCCGCGCCGCTATTTCCGCCCCGCCGATCCGCCGTTCCTGATCACCACCGCGCCGATGCGAGACGCGCTGCTGCTTGAAGCGGGCGCGGCGAGAGTGTTCGCGCTGGCCTTTGACGACGCGTTGTCCGCGCTGTCGCCGGAGGCCTTCGTGCGCGAGGTGCTGAAGGGGCGCCTTGGCCTCGCCGGCGTCGTCACCGGGAAGGATTTCCGCTTCGGCGCGGGCCGGGCGGGCGACGCGGCGAGCCTGGTCGAGTTGTGCGCGGCGCACGGGATTCGCGCGCTCATCGTCGAACCGCTCGCCGATCAGCAGCATACGGATAAAATCGGCTCGACGGCGATCCGCGAGGCGCTGCTTTCCGGCGCCGTGGACCGCGCGGCGACGATGCTGGGCAGGCCGTGGCGCGTTACGGCCTGCGTTGAGCGCGGCCGCCAGATCGGGCGCACGCTCGGTTTTGCGACGGCTAACCTGACGCTGGGCGCGCTGATTGAGCCGCGCCGCGCGGTTTACGCCGTGCGCGCAAATATCGGCGAGCGCCGCTTCGACGGCGTCGCCAATTTCGGCCGCAAGCCCACCGTCGGCGACGTCTCCCCACTGCTTGAAGTTCACCTGTTCGACTTTTCGGGCGATCTTTACGGTCGTACGCTCAGCGTCGATTTCATCGCTTTTCTCCGCGACGAGCGAAAATTCGACAGTCTCGACGCGCTCAAGGCGCAAATCGCGGCGGACTGCATCGACGCCAAACGCAAGCTGTCAGAAAATGCGGCCTGAAGCGCGAAGCAATGCTTCGTAAGCTTCGCGTTCGGCGCGAGCCTTTGCAATCGCGGCTTCGAGTTTTGGAAGATTCTCTTCGTAGCGCGCAAGATCCCGCCGCAAGGACTCGGCTTCCTGCCGCGCGCTTTCACGCCCTTCATAACTGATCGTCGGCGAGGCCGCCCGTTTTTCTATCGCCTTGAGATGAAAGGCTGTCTGGTCGAGCCCGTCGATCGCCGCCTTGCGCGCGCGATCCGCATCCCGTTCCGCGCGGATCAGCTCGAAGAGACTTTCCCCCTCCTCGAACGCCGTGAGGAATTCCCGCTCATTCGTCGCAGGGCAAACGTCGAAATACTCCTGGCCGAGGCGGCCGGCGTCAAAGCCGCCCGCCGTCGTGCAATAGGCCTTGAGACCCTCGGCGCGTCCGGCGGCGTAGGTCGCCCGATCGACGGCGTAGCCGCTTCCGGCGCAGTCATTGAGACGCTTTTCCGCATGCTTTGCGCTGGCGCCGCTTCGCCCATCCGCAAAGCCGAGGGCGGACCAGTCCGCAGTCTGGCAGTCAGCGCGCGTCATACCGCCGGCGCAGCCCGTCAGAAGCGCTGTGAGCGCCGCGGCCGATAGCCCTCGAACCATACGCCCTCCAAAGAGGATGATCGCTTGCTTTCCGGGCGAAAGGCAAGGCGAGACGCCATCGTCCGTCGCGTCATTAGCGTTACACCGCTCTGCGGCCTTGATGCCGTTTCGGCGGCGGGGGCGCCGCAGATGCGAAACCGGCGGCGGCAATGAGCGTTTTCATGGGAGGCGCCAGAATTGGCGGCCGGAGCGATCTTCGCCGCTTGCCAGAATGGAACGGTTAATGCGGGCGCTTACTCTCCGGCGATCACAATTCTGTCGGGCGCTTCACAAGCGGCGCGGACGCCCCATTTTCGCCACGAATAATCGTTGTCTTTCCAGCCGCTGCGCCGTTGCGCGAAAGGGTTTCCGTCATGTCCGCCGTCGATCGTACCGCCAGTATCCGCCCCGCCCGGAAAGGGCCCGCGGCCCTGATCCTCGCCGCCGTCTTGTCGGTTGCGGCGGCATCGACGCCCGCCCTCGCCGGCGGCGGTTATTTTTACGGTCACGGTCGCCAGTTCGATCGCGGATTTCATGGCGGTTACGGCTTTCACGGTTCGCGCTATTACGGCCCGCGTTACTACGGACACGGACGATATGGCCGCGGCTATTATCGCGGGCGCGGCGGCCTGTCGGGCGGCGAGGCGGCGCTGATTGCGGTGGGCGTCATCGGCGGCGCCGTCCTCATCGACCGCGCGCTCGACGACCGCAGGGGTCGCTATGACGATCGCTATTATGACGACCGCCGGTATCGCGACCGTTATTCCGACGATCGCCGCCGCGCGGAGGCCTTTGACGACGACTATTATTACCAGCGCGACTCGCGGCCCTATGACGACGAGGTCCGGTCCGCCCGCGGCGCCGACCTTCCGCGCGACGATCTTCCCGGCGACGATCTTCCGCGCGATGGGCGGTTTGACGCCGGCGCGCCTGAACTTCTCGGCGCCGGGCGCGCTGGCGGCGACCTTGACCGCGTGGCGGTCAACGCCGCCTTCCGCGAATGCGTCGCCGAAACGCGCGGCGCCGCGGGAGCGGGCGGGTTGACCGTCGCCATGCCCGGCGCGCCGACCGATGTCGAAACGCTCGCCGACGGCTCAGTCCGGATGGTCGCCCA
>CAZNXR010000087.1:0-7814 GCA_964576815.1 uncultured Caulobacterales bacterium
ACGCGATCGTCCGCCGTTCAAAGGGGCATTCGCAGTCCGTCATCACCACCGGCAACCTGACGGTCAATCTCGACGCCAAGACGGTCGAAGTCGGGGGTCAGCGGGTGCACCTGACCGGCAAGGAATACCAGATGCTGGAGCTTCTTTCGCTCCGCAAAGGGACGACGCTGACCAAAGAGATGTTCCTTAACCACCTCTATGGCGGCATGGACGAACCGGAGCTGAAGATCATTGACGTCTTCATCTGCAAGCTCAGAAAAAAGCTGGCGGCGGCGACCGAAGGCGATCACTACATCGAGACCGTCTGGGGCCGCGGCTATGTGCTGCGCGACCCGGCGGAGGAAAAGGCCGCCTGAGGGTCGTCAAGGTAATCTAATTCAGAACGCCTCCGCTTCGCCGGAGGCGTTTTTTTGCGTGGTTCTTCAGGGTCGTTATCAGTCGCTTAATCGAGTTCGGATAATGCTTGCAAAACAGCCGGGGAGCCGGAGGGGCGCTATGAACTCAATCTCGACGCTTTTTGCGGCATTCCAAAAGGACCGCCGCGGCAACATTGCGATCATGTTCGGCGCGCTGATTTTCGTCATCGTCGGCGCGGCCGGCGCGGCGATCGATTTCCTGCGCATTGAGCGCGCGCGCACGGCGTTAGCCGAAGCGGGCGACGCCGCGCTTCTTGCGGCGGCGCGCTACAAGGGCGCGCATCCCAATGCGAGCGACGACGAGCTCACGGCGATCGCCAAGAAACTCTTCGACGGAGCGCTGAAACAAGAAAACGAAATTAAGGTCTCGGCCTTCAAGATCAGCTTCAACAGCGGCGCTTCGACTTTCCAGCTCGACATCGACGCCGACATCGACCTCCTGATCATGGACGTCGCCGGCTTTGACAGACAGGCCCTCAATACCAGCGCAGAAGCCAAACTCGGAAAGCCGCCATATATCGAACTCGCCATGGCGCTGGACGTCACCGGGTCGATGAACTCCAAGGGCAGACTTTCCACGCTGAAGAGCGCCGCGAAGGAACTCGTCGAATCGCTGCTCAGCTACGATTCCGCTGAAGCAAAGATCGGCATCGCGCCTTTCGCGCAATATGTGAATATCGGCGCTGAACACGCATCCGAGCCGTGGCTCAGCAATCCCGGCCCCGGATGGTCGGGGTGCGTCGGATCCCGCGCTTATCCTTACAATGTCGAGGACAGCGACTACGGCGCGGTCAAGGTTCCCGGGATCGCAGGCGTTTCATGCCCAGCCCAGCTATTGCCGTTGACCGACGACAAGGCGGCGTTGACGAACATGATCGACAATCTCTCGGCGAGCGGCTGGACCTATATTCCCGCCGGGACGATGTGGGCCTGGAGCATGCTTAGCCCGCAAGCGCCGTTCACTGAGGCGGTCGCCTATGAGTCGCTCAAGGACGTCAACGGTACTAAAGCGCTGCTCATCATGACTGACGGCGACAACACGCGCGCGCCGGACTACCCCACCCACAACAGCACCAGCAAGGCGCTTGCGAACAATCTCACGATAGAGCTGTGCAAAAACATCAAGGCGGAGAAGATCACCGTCTACACAGTCGCGTTCGAAGTCACGGACACGACGATCAAGGACATCCTGCGCGGCTGCGCGTCAAGTCCCAGCTATTACTTCGACGCCAAAGACCCGAAGGCCTTGACGTCGGCTTTCGCCTCGATCGCCGCTAGCCTGCGCAACATCAGCCTGTCGCGGTAAGCCGCGCGATTTCCTCCGCGAGGATCGCCTTGCCGCGCGCGGGCGCGGGAAAATCCTCCGCGATCCAGCGCGCCTCTGCAGCGGCGAGCACGGCGGCGACCTTGGGTCCTTCCGGCACGCCGGCCGCAAGCGCGTCGCGGCCTGAAAACGGCGGCGCGGGCGGCGTGAACGCCGCTGCAATCGTCCGGACACGGCTTAAATCCTCGCCGGCGCCCGCTTGAGCGAGCAGCATGGCGTCGCCGAAGCCCGCCGCGCCATAGCGATAAACGAGTGCGCGGATCGCCTGCTCGGTCAGGCGGGCGCTGATCGACGGCGCGCGGTCGATCGCCCTGCGCCGGCGCTGTCCATCGGCGTTTGAGAGCCTGAGCCGCGCGTCAATGCCGTCGCTCTCCTCGCCCCAAAGCGCCGCCAGCCCAAGCGGCGCCGGCGCATCGGGACTGGATCGCTTCAGGCGCTCCAACGCCGATAAGGCCGCGGGCGCGGGCCAGATTTCCGCCAAGACGCGCGTTTCCATCATCGCGGCGACGGCGCGAGCGGCCGTCGGAAGCTCAAGGATCTTCGAGAACTCATCGCCGACGCGCTCGGCCGAGAGCGCGCCGACGCCGCCCCGCAGCGCGGCGCAAGCGGAGAGGCCTTGCTGATCAAATCCTGCCGCAAACCGCGCCGAAAAGCGGTAGAAGCGAAGAATACGAAGGTAGTCTTCTCTAATTCGGTTTTCGGGGCTTCCGATAAAGCGGACGCGGCTTGCCCGTAGATCCTCCTCGCCGCCGACCGGGTCAAACAGCCGAAAGTCGGGCGTCAGATAAAGCGCGTTCATGGTGAAGTCGCGACGGCGCGCATCCGTCTCCCAATCGGTCGTGAACGCCACTGTCGCGCGGCGCCCATCCGTCGAGACATCGGCGCGCAGCGTCGTCACTTCGATCGGGAAATGATCGGCGATCGCCGTCACTGTTCCATGATCGAGCCCGGTCGGCGCAGCGCCGAGTCCCGCGGCATGCAACGCCTCGATCACCTGCGAGGGCGTCAGCGTCGTCGCAAGGTCGATATCCTTCGGCGCGTGATCCAAAAGACCGTCGCGTACGCAGCCGCCGACGAAGCGCACGGCGGTCAAGTCTCCAACAGTCAGTGCGCGGACGATCTGTTGAACCGGCGCCGCCTCGATCCATCCAAACGCCTTGCGCGCGTTCGCCGGCAACGGAGACAGCGGCGCGCTCACAGCAGGTCGCCTTCGGCGGGCTGGAGCGTTTCCGCGAGCGATCGCAGTATGCCCGCCGTAAGTCCCCAAATATGATACCGGCCATAGGGCGCGGCGAACATCCGGTACTTGACGCCGAGATGCTCGCGCTCTTCGGTCGTATGATTGGCGAGGTCGGCGAACCAGCGGAGCGGCGCCTCGAACACCTCTGCGACTTCGCGCGGATCGGGGTTGATCGGCGCCGCCGGATCGACGAGCCCGACGATCGGCGTCACTGCAAAGCCGAGCCCGCCATGATGAACGCCCAGTGCGCCGATCACATCGACGGCGGATCGGGGTATGTTGACCTCCTCCTCCGCTTCACGGAGCGCCGTCGCTATGCGGTCGGCGTCGTCAGGATCGACGCGCCCGCCCGGAAAAGCGATCTGCCCCGCATGGGACGCCAGGCCGATGGCGCGCACGGTCAGGAGAACGGTCGGCCCTTCCGCACGATCGATGATCGGAACCAGCACGGCGGCGTCCTGGCGCTTCGTAGTCCAGCGATTCTCAAAACGGCGATCTTCCGCCAGATGCGGATTGATTTCTGTGAAGAGCGCGCGCACGCGCTGTGCGGAGGCGCGACTCAGATTGGCGCTGATGCGGGCGCGCCAGTCGATGGAGTCCGATTTGTGCTGGGTACGGAGCATTACGATTCAATCGCCGTCGATCCCCGCTGCGATCACGCCTGCAGCGCCCAGCGGGAAAAAGGCATCGCCGGAGGCGACGCCGAACTGGGGCTCGCCGCCGATGTCGCGCGTTTCGCCGAGAGCCACAAGATCGTACCAGACCGCGCGGGCGATGCGCGCATCGAGGCCCGCACGAATATGAATATAGGGCGCTGAGCCCTCTCCGCACGGGCGCATCTCGATCGCATGTTGCGGCCCCGCCGCCGCCTCGTCGCCGACATTGGTCGTGAATACGAGACGGAGGCCGTCCGGCCCGCTCTCCCGGCGCATGGCGACTGCGAGGAACGGGACGTCTTCCACCTCGATACCGAGCTTCTCAACCGGCGTCACAAGGAAATAGCGTTCGCCCTCGCGGCGCAGAACGGTCGAGAAGAGCCGAACCAGCGGCGCCCGGCCGATCGGCGTTCCTTCATGCACCCAGAGACCGTCGCGGCGGATGAGAAGATTGAGTTCTCCGCAATAAGGCGGCGACCATGTCGCAACCGGCGGCAGCGGCCGCTGCGGGTCGCCGGCGAGCTGCGCGGCGTAGCGCATGAGGTCGGTCATAAATGGGAAGGCCGGCGCCTCGCCGGCGCCGGCCCCCCTCGTCTTGAACCTGTAGGACCGCTTAGCCGCCGCACGTCATGCAGCGGACGTAGAGTGCGCCGGGATCGTTGAACTCGCTGAAGAAGCGCGCCTTCTTTTCGACGGCCCCGATGATCTTGCGCAGCACCGGCTGAGATTTTCGCGCGCCGTTCGCATCAAGACCGGCAAGCTTCATCGCTTTGACCGCGGTCTGGCCGAAGATCATCTTGAACGGCGAGACCTGCTCGCGGATCTTCACGCGATCATAGTCGGTCAGGTTGGCGCGTTTCGCGGCGGCGGCGACGGCTTCGTCAATGTCGCCGAGGCTATCGACCAGTTTCAGACCTTTCGCTTGTTCGCCGATCCACACGCGGCCCTGCCCCACACCGTCGACGTAGTCGGCGTCAAGACCGCGCCCTTCCGCCACAACGTCCAGAAAATCCCGGTAGCCGGCTTCGACGCTCTGCTGAAAGACGTCGGCGATATTGTCCTCAAGCGGTCCGACGCCCGCGGCATAGATCGAGGACAAATTTGTCGTTCCGACGCCGTCGACGTTGACGCCCCAATATTCGGCCGCCCGCTCGAACGTCGGAAAGAAGGCGAAGATCCCGATCGATCCTGTCACCGTCGTCGGCGAGGCCCAGATCTCGTCTCCAGGCGCCGCGATCCAGTAACCGCCCGACGCGGCCAGCGACCCCATCGATACGACCACAGGCTTGCCGGCGGCCTTCAGTTCGAGGACGCCGTCACGAATGATTTCAGAGGCGAAGGCCGAACCGCCCGGGCTATCGACGCGCAGGACGACGGCCTTGACCTGATCGTCTTTAAGCGCGCGCTTCAGATTGGCCGCGACGGTGTCGCCGCCAGCCGCCGTGCCCGGCGTCGCTTCGCCGTCGATGATCGTGCCGGCCGCGGTGACGATGGCGACATTCGGATTTTTTCCGTCCTTCTCGGCGCCGATCGCCGCGAGATAGGTCGAGAGTTCGACGCTCTTAAATCCCACGTCGTCGTCGCTCTCGCCGAACGCTTCGATCATCGCCTTCTTCTGCTCGATACGGTTTGCGAGCTTGTCGATGAAGCCTGCGTTTAAAGCCGCTTTCGCAAGATCGCCTTTGCTCTCGCGCAGGACGGTGTTGAAATCATTCGAGAAGCGATCGATCGCGCCCGACTGCAGGCCGCGCGCCGACTCTACGGATGACTTGTAGGCCGACCACATGCTTCCGAGAAATGCGAGATTGGCCTCCTTCGCTTCCGGCGACATATCATCGCGCAGGAAAGGCTCTACCGCCGCCTTGAACGTGCCGACCCGGAAAACGTGCGGCGTCACCAGAATCTTCTCGAGGAAGGATTTCACATAGCCGTCGTAAGCGGCGTACCCTACTAAAACGAGCGAGCCTTTGTCGTGCAGATAGATTTCGTCCGCGCGCGAGGCGAGGAGGAATTGCTCCTGCGAATAATAGTCGCCCACCGCATAGAGCTTCTTTCCGGACTTCTTGAATTCATCGAGCACGGCGGCGAGGTAATGCGCCTTGCTCGCGCTGATTTCGGGAATGTACAGAGAGCCGAGATCAAGAACGATTCCCTTGATCCGATCGTCCGTCGCCGCATTCCGGATGGCGCGAGCGATTTCGCCGACTTCAATCTGCGAAGGCTCCTCCGAGCCGTACACTTGCTGAAACGCCTGCTCGAAAGGATCGACCGGTTCGGCCTCCTCGACGAGAACGCCGTTCGGATTGATCAGCAGCGCCGCTTCGTTCGGGACGCCGGCGACGGGACCTGAACCGCCGGCGAAGAAATTGCTGGCGCCGGAAAAAAGGCCGATCAGCAGCAAGATCATCGCCAGGCCGACGACCCCTTGCAAAATCAGCAGAATGCCGATGATGAGCTTGCCGAACCCCTTGATAAAACCCCAAACGCTCGGACGATTTTCTTCTTCCGCCACTGACATGAACCCTCTTGCTGGCGCTGATGCGCCTCCGGATCGCCGGAATCTGATTGTCCCAAACCCCTCTTAACGCCTCGATAACTCTGACCGGACAGGGTCGATCGCGGCGTTAACGGATCGCATCGTAGAGACCTTGGCGTTCGCCGCGCAAGGGGCAAGGGCGATGCGACGGTCTGCACCGATGATCCGATAAACGGTTGCTGGGGGACTTCAAAACCGTGTTACCTGAAGACTTTAGCCAGCCCGCCGCGGTGTCGTCCGAGGCGCTTTCGGGCGTAAAGAGGACCGATGAGCGACAGCACCATTCTGCAGGAATTTGAAGACGTTTCAGCACGCTTCCGGGCGGCGCGCCGCGAACTGGCCGAGGTCGTCTACGGACAGGGGGAAATCATCGACCTGACGCTGGCGACCCTCGCCGCTGGCGGGCATGGCCTGCTGGTCGGCGCGCCGGGCCTTGCGAAGACGCTTCTCGTCACCTCGATCGGGTCGCTTCTCGGGCTCGACGCAAGGCGCATCCAGTTCACACCCGACCTGATGCCGAGCGACATTCTCGGCGCTGAAGTGCTTGAGGAGTCCGCAAGCGGGCGACGTGAGTTCCGGTTCATTCCCGGACCGATTTTCTGTCAGCTGCTGATGGCGGACGAGATCAATCGCGCGAGCCCGCGCACCCAGTCAGCCTTGTTGCAAGCGATGCAGGAGCGCCATGTGACGGTCGCTGGCGAGCGCCACGACACCCCGTCGCCGTTTCACGTGCTCGCAACGCAAAATCCGATCGAGCAGGAAGGAACCTATCCGCTGCCGGAAGCGCAGCTCGACCGGTTTCTCATGCAGATCAATGTGGGCTTTCCGGACGAAGCCTCCGAACGGCGCATGGTGATTGCAACAACCGGCGCCGAGACGCCGTCCCTGACGCCTGTCATGACTTCGGGCGATCTGCTTCGCGCGCATGCTGTCGTTCGGCAGATGCCGGTCGCCGAGCGATTGCTCGATGCAATTCTTGCAATTGTCAGGAGCGCGCGCCCGGTCGCCGGCGCCGACGAGCGCGTGCGCTCGCTGGTCGGTTGGGGTCCGGGCCCGCGCGCGAGTCAGGCTTTGTCCCTTGCTGCGCGCGCGCTCGCCCTGATCGACGGCCGCAAAGCGCCGTCTATCGAAGACATTCGCCGCCTCGCAAAGCCGGTGCTTCGCCACCGAATGGCGCTCAATTTCACCGCGCGCGCGCAATCGATCGACATTGATGGGTTCATCGACGAGATCGTCGCCAAGGCGCTCTGATGGCGCCGCGGCAGGACCCTTCGTCCGGCGAAACCCTGCGGCGCGAGGCCGGAGCGCTCGCGTCAGCGCTGCCGCCGTTGCTTGTCGAGGCGCAGCGCGTGGCGCAATCCGTCGCCGCGGGGCTTCACGGCCGGCGCCGCGCAGGGCCTGGCGAGACTTTCTGGCAGCACCGTCCTTACGCTTTCGGCGATCCTGTGTCGGCTATCGACTGGCGCCAGTCCGCGCGGACGCCAGACCGCCTCTATGTCCGGCAGAATGAGTGGGAGGCGGCTGCGACGGTCTGGATCTGGCGCGACCGGTCACGCTCCCTTGATTATTCATCCGCAGGCGGACTGTCGACGAAGCGCCGGCGCGCCGATGTCCTTGCGACCGCCCTGGCGCTGCTTCTCGC
>CAZNXR010000088.1:0-7798 GCA_964576815.1 uncultured Caulobacterales bacterium
TTTCAGCTTGGGCAGGAAATCGACCACATATTCCGCGCCGCGATAAAGCTCGGTGTGCCCCTTCTGGCGGCCGAATCCGCGCACGTCGGTGACGGTCATGCCCTGCAGGCCGATATCGTGCAGCGCCTCCTTTACGTCGTCGAGCTTGAAGGGTTTGATGATCGCTTCGATCTTCTTCATCGGCGGGTCACGACTTGATGCTGCGAGCGCGAAGATCAACGCGTAAAGGGAGCGAAGTCAACTGATCCCGCCGTTCATCATTCTGACCGGCGCTGAAACGCGCGCCGTGGAAGCGCGCGCGATCGCCGCCGGCCTTTCCGGCAAGGCGATGATGGAGGCGGCGGGATCGGCGGCCGCATCCTTCATTATACGGACGATGACGCCGCGCCCGGCCGCTGTGATCTGCGGCCCCGGCGCCAATGGCGGCGACGGTTTCGTCGTCGCACGATTGTTGAAGGAAGCGGGTTGGCCGGTCCGCACCGGGCTTTTGGGCGCGCGCGACGCCTTGAAAGGCGATGCGGCGCTGATGGCGTCGCTCTTCGACGGCGCCGTTGAGGACGTGTCGCCCGCCATCTTCGACGGCGCGGGCGTGATCGTCGATGCGCTTTTCGGTACGGGGCTTACGCGCGAAGTCGGCGGCGCCTCAAAGGCGATCGTCGATGCGGCGAACGCCCATCCCGCGCCCGCCATCGCGATCGACATCCCGTCCGGCGTCGACGCCGACACCGGCGCCGTCCTCGGCGCGGCGATCAACGCCGCTGCGACCGTCACCTTCATCACGAGGAAGCCCGGACACCTTCTCTTTCCCGGCCGCGCGTTGTCCGGCGCCGTTGAAGTCGCGGACATCGGCGTCGCGGCGCGGCACGTCGCCGCGCAGCAGCCGATGCTCTTTGAAAACGACCCGGCGCTGTTCGCCACGCATTGGCGACGGCCGGACTGGCGGACGCATAAATACCTGCGCGGACATGCAGCCGTCGTTTCCGGCCCGCGCCTTCGCACCGGCGCCGCGCGGCTCGGCGCGCTGGCGGCGCTGCGCGCCGGCGCCGGCCTTGTCACCGTCTTGTCGCCCAGCGATGCGGCGGACGAAAACGCTGCGCACCTCACATCGGTGATGGTTCGCGAAGCGGACGATGCCGAGGCCGTCGCCGCCATTCTCGCCGACCCGCGTTTTACCGCGGCGCTCATCGGGCCCGGGGCGGGCGCAAGTGAAGCGACGCGCACAAAGACGCAGGCGATTCTTTCGTCGCGCGCCGCTGCGGTCCTCGACGCCGATGCGCTGACGAGTTTCGAAACGGCGCCCGCGGCGCTCTTCGCCAAGCTCAGGCGCGATGACGTGTTGACGCCCCATTGGGGGGAATTTTCGCGCCTCTTTCCCGCGCAGGCTGCAGAGGTTTTTGGGCGCCATACATCGGCGAAAAACGCATCGGTGTACGCAAACGCGGTAGTTGTGCTTAAGGGGGCCGATACAATCATCGCGGCGCCCGACGGGCGATGCGCAATCAATTCGAATGCGCCGTTCGACCTTGCAACCGCAGGTTCGGGCGATGTGCTCGCCGGAATCATTGCGGGAATTCGCGCCTCGGGCGTTCCCGGTTTTGAAGCCGCTTGCGCCGGCGTATTTCTACACGGAATCTGTGGAAAAGTAGCGGGTCCCGGCCTTATCGCGGAAGATCTCGTAGCGGCGATTCCCAAAGCGCTCTCGCTTTTGCGAACATGCCAGGACATGAGCGAAGCGCGAATGAAATGACGGCCTCGCGTCCGAAATAATCCGTATTTGGACGATTGTTCAATTTACCAATCAACCATTCGCTTGCCGCCTTTTGCGGTGACCCGCCGCACAGGAGCATTGAATTTTTTTTGAATTGGCGAAGATCGCGTTGGTCGCCGCCCGAATTCCATTGTGGCGGCGTGATTCTTTGGTTATACGCCGATCACGTCCTTTGGAGAGAGGGGACGGAGTTTCGAAGATCGCTATGGGGCGATCGCAGTCCGCTTCAGGTGGGAGAGCCGAAGCGAGAACAGTACAGGCAGCGTGTCGCTCGCCGCACTCTTTCCATAACCGCTGAAACTGGTCTCGCGTCCCGACAGGGCGCTTTTGTGGAAATGGAACTCGTATGAACAAGACGACGAAAGTCCTGGGGTCGCTCCTGCTCGCGTCCTCGCTCATTCCGGCGGCGCATGCAGCGCCGACCGACACGCTGCTTCGCTGGCACGAAATCATGCTGCAGGCGAACGCGGACGACCATACGCCGGGCGTCGGCGTTTTCGAACAAGAAGGCCCGGTGCGGAATTCGCGCGCCTTCGCGATGACGCAACTGGCGGTTTATGACGCCGTCCAATCCTTTACGTCGCTGCCGCGCCGGTACAAGCAATACAACACGAGCGTCGGCAACGCGCCGGCGGGGGCCTCGATTGACGCGGCGATCGCGTGCGCTGCGCACGGCGTCCTCGTGGAAGTCTATTCGACCTTTTCGGCGACGTTCGACGCCGAACTCGCGGCCGATCTTGCGGCGTTGGGCGCGTCCGCATCGACGACGAGCGGTTGCACCGTGGGCGAGACATCGGCGGCGGCGATCATCGCGCGCCGGGCCGGCGACGGCTCGGAACTCCCCGATCCGGAGCCCGGCGACGGCGGCGTGCACGCCACCGGTAACATCAACTGGTTCGGCGAGCAGGTGAACGGGCCGGAAAGCGATCCGGACCTTCCCCGCGTGACCTTCCGCTGGTCGCCCGATCCGATCGCTAACCAGCCGGTCGCCCTCGGCGCCAACTGGGGTGCGGTGACGCCGTTCATTCTGACGAACGGCGCGCAGTTCCGCATCCCCGAGCCGCCGACGCCGGGCTCGCCGGCTTATCGCAAAGGCTGGAATGAAGTTGCGCAGATCGGCCAGACGCAGCTCGTTCCATCGAGCATCCCGGCGACGTCTACGTCGGCCGGCATCTTCATCGGCAATTACTGGGGCTATGACGGCATGCCGCTGCTCGGCACGCCGCCGCGTCTGTACGCCCAGATCGCCGTCGGAGTCGCGCTTGACAAAGGGCTGAGCGATGTCGGGAAGTTCGCCCGGTATCTGGCGGTCCTGCATGCGGGCATGGCTGACGCCGGCGTCGCCGCTTGGGATTCGAAGTACTTCTACAACTACTGGCGTCCCGCAGTCGGCCTTCGTCTTGACGACGGCGTCGCCAACACGCCGGCCGATCCGGCTTGGACCGCGGTCGGCATCTCGGTTGCGAACACTGGCGTCGCAACGCATCCGACGCCGCCGTTCCCCGCCTATCCGTCAGGTCACGCGACGTTCGGTTCCGTTATGGCGAACGTCATGGCCCGCGAATTCGGCGGCGGTCTCAACCCGTTCTCCTTCGTCTCCGACGAATATGACGGCGTTTCGACCGATCCGTTCACCCCGGGCGTTCCGCGTCCGCTCGTGCCGGTTCGCTTCCTCAGCTATGATAACGCCAGCAAGGAGAACGGCGTCAGCCGCATTCTGAACGGCGTTCACTGGCAGTGGGACAACCGCACAGGCCGCACGCTCGGAAGACAGATCGTGGGCTACACGCTCGGCGCCAGCGGCGAATTCCGCCGCGTTCGCTGATCTCTGACCAGGGGCGGGGACATGCGGCTTTCGCCGCATGTCCCCGTTTCGTTTATTGAAGTGCGTGAAACGCTGGCCGGCTGAATGAGGTTGAATTCCATGCGTCGGATCTTGATTACGGCGACCCTTCTGGCGCTTGTCGCGGGATGCGGCGGTTCGAACGAAAAAAAAGCGGCGGAACCCGGCGGCGAGAGCGCGGCGACCGCGGGCGAAGAAGACAACGCGGAAATCGTCAACCCGCGGAAGGTGTTCGATCGCAACGCCGCGCACCCGGAGCTTCCTCCGTCGGCCAAGATCGGCGGGGTGGAAGGCAGATCGCCGTTTGAGGGCGACCGCGTCATCGGGCTCAACGCCATTGTCAGGCGGTCGTTCGACACCTCCAAACTCTATGACAGGAATATTGATGGAATTCGGGCGCAGGTCGCCAAGGCGGCCGCCACCAATGACCCCGATGAGAAAGCCCTCGCCGAGGAAGGCCTGAAAAAGGTCGAAGGCTGGTACGCAGAGGCGAAGGCGGCGTTTGACGATATGGCGAAGGCCGAAGAGGACCTTAGAGCCAGCGGCGAGTTTTTTGACGAGGGGATCTTCGGCGCGATGGTCAAATTCGTCAAAGACATCGAGAAAGAATTGCGCGAGGAACAGGCGACGCTTTCCGCCAAACTCGGCTGATAGCCCCGCCTTGACGGATCGGCGCGGCCACCCGATCGTTCACTCATGACGACGACGATCCGGCGCGCAGCGCTCATCGACGCCGCGGGGATCAACGCGGTCTATAATCCCTTCATCCTGGAAACGCCGGCGACATTCGAGACGGCGCCGATCGACGAAGCGGCGCGCCGGCGCTGGATTGAAGTCCGCGCCGCCAATCCGCGATGGCCGGTGTTCGTCGCGGCGGACGCGAGCCGCATTCTCGGTTTCGCCAACGCCTCCGCCTTCGATGAGCGGCAGTCGTATGAGACGTCGGTGAAAGTCTCCGTCTTCATTGCGCCCGAAGGGCAGGGGCGGGGCGTCGGCAGGCGGCTCTACGTGGCGCTCTTCACCAACCTTGCAACGGCGGACGTTCATCGCGCTTACGCCGGTATTGTCGCCCCGAACCCGGCCTCGATCCGCCTGCATGAGCGGTTCGGCTTCAACCACGTCGCGACCTACGACGAGGTGGGGCGGAAATTCGGCAGCTATTACAGCGTGATGTGGTTCGAAAAGCGGTTCTGAAAAGCGCAGCCGTTCGGCTCGACAGCAGGGTTTTCCCTGCTATAGAGACGCCCTTCCGGACGCCGGGGCGCGCCCTTGCGGCCGGTATGCGGGCCCGTCGCGGGCGTGGCGGAATTGGTAGACGCACTGGATTTAGGTTCCAGCGCCGCAAGGCGTGGGGGTTCAAATCCCTCCGCCCGCACCAGGCTTCGCCCTCCGGGCTACGCCTGGCGCAGCCAGGCGAAGATCGGAGGGCGAAGCCTGCCCGGCGTAGCCGGAGCAAAGCGGAGGCGAAGTCGGGCGTTGGAATGAAAGCGCCCCGGGCTACGCCTGGCGCAGCCTGGCGAAGATCGGAGCGCGAAGCCTGCCCGGCGTAGCCGGAGCAAAGCGGAGGCGAAGTCGGGGGTTGGAATGAAAGCGCCCCGGGCTACGCCTGGCGCAGCCAGGCGAAGATCGGAGGGCGAAGCCTGGAAGAAGGCGACTTGGGGCGATGTGGTATGTGTATATCTTGAGGAGCCTCAGCGCTCCCGAGGCGCCTTATGTTGGCGCTACCGCTGACCTTCGTGTCCGCATCGCGGATCATAACGCCGGAAAATCGCCGCACACTTCGAAGTTTACGCCTTGGGAAATCGCGTGGTATTGCGCTTTCCCCGAAAAGACCAAGGCGCTCGAATTCGAGACCTATTTGAAGAGCCACTCCGGCCGGGCATTTGCGAGCAAGAGGCTGCGCTGAACCCTGCCGGCGCTGTAAACCTGAAAGAGCTTGGACGATCATGGAAGTAACCGAACAGACCGCCGAAGGCCTTGAGCGCCGCTTTACCGTGAAGGTGCCGGCCTCGGAGCTCGACGCCAAGCTCACGGCGCGCCTTGCCGACATCAAGGGCCGCGTGAACCTCAAGGGCTTTCGCAAAGGCAAGGCGCCGCTGCCGTTCCTGAAGAAGATGTACGGCAAGGGCGTGATGAGCGAAATCCTGCAGGAGATCGTCAACGAGACGAGCTTCAAGGCGTTCACCGACCGGAACCTGAAACCGGCGACGACGCCGCATCCGCACCTGACCGGCGACCTCGAGCAGGTGATGGACGGCAAGGCCGACCTTGAATATTCCGTACACGCCGAAATTCTTCCCGACTTCGAACCGATGTCGATCGACGGCCTCGCGCTGAAGCGGCCCGTCGCCGACGTGACCGACGCCGACGTCGACGAGGCGGCGAAAAAGCTCGCCGAACAGAGCCGCGACTACGAGCCGCGGGGCGAAACGGAAAAGGCGAAAGAGGGCGACCTCCTCATCATCGACTATGTCGGATCGATCGGCGGCGCCGAGTTCAAGGGCGGTCGCGGCGAGGGGCAGAGCGTCGTTCTCGGCTCGGGCTCGCTGATCCCGGGCTTCGAAGACCAGCTCGTCGGCGCCAAGGCCGGGGCGGAGGTCGCCGTCAACGTGACCTTCCCAGCCGACTACGGCGCGCAAGACCTCGCCGGCAAGGACGCCGTCTTCGCTGTGACGGTCAAGGAAGTGAAGGCGCCGAAAGACGCCGTCGTCGATGACGATTTCGCGAAGAAGCTCGGCCTTGAAGACCTCGCCGACCTGAAGAAGCGCTTGCGCGAGCGGATTGAGGACGAGCATCGCGCACTGTCGCGCACGCACGTCAAGCGCTCGCTTCTCGACAAGCTCGACGCCGGCCATGATTTCGATCTGCCGAAGTCCATGGTCGAAGCCGAGTTCCGCCAGATTTGGGCGCAGGTTGAAAACGCCGAGCGCGACGAAGAAGACAAGGACAAGACCGACGACCAGTTGAAGGAAGAATATCGCAAGATCGCGGTGCGCCGCGTTCGGCTCGGCCTTGTGCTCGCCGAAATCGGCCGGCGCGCCGAAGTGCAGGTGCCGCAAGACGCGCTGCAACGCGCCGTCCAGCAGCAGGCGATCCGGGAATCGCAGATGCTGTCGATGCAAGGCCAGCAGGTGAACCCGTCGCAGGTGCTGAAATTCTATCAGCAGAACCCGCAAGCCGTCGCGCAGATACGCGCCCCGCTCTTCGAAGAGCGCGTCGTCGATTTCATCCTCGAGCGCTCGAAAGTGACCGATAGCAAGGTCTCGAAAGAGGACCTAATGAAAGACCCCGAAGGCGAGGAATAAACCGCCTCAGGGCCTCAGGTTCTGGTCATCAACCGCAGCGACGGCGCCGGTCTTGACCGCTGCGCCGGCCGCCTCGCGCGCGATGTAAACGTCCAGAAGTTGCCCGGCGTAGAGGCGACCGCTCGCACCCTTGATCGCATAACGCGCCTCAAGCACGCGAGAATCAACTGGCTCCGTCGAGGCGTCGCGAAAGCCGGCGCGCGGCTTCAGCATCCTGTCGGCCGAAATGAGCGCGAGCACAATGCGCGCCCCTGCAGCGCCGCGCACGGCGGCCTCGGCCGGCGCCTCCGGCGAGAAATCCGGCGCATTCGCCTCGTCGATCTCGACGCGAAGATGCAGCGTGTCGATGTCCCCGACGGAAACGGCAGGTTGCCGCGCGCCGCCCGCCCGCGACGCCTCTCCGGCGCGCGCATCGACGCGCAGGACCGATCCCGCGACGGGCGCGCGCATGATGGTGCGCTGGTGCGCCGCGCGCGCTTCGGCGAGTTCGGCTTCCGCGACGCGCGCTTCCTGCGCGGCGGCCTCCGCGGTCGCATCGCCGGCGCGCGCGGCCTCGCGCGCCGATCGCCATCCAAAGGCCGCAGCCTCAGCGTCCGCCGCCATCTGGTCGAACTGCTCCTCGCTGATCGCTTCCTGCCGCAAAGGGCGAAAGCGCTCGACGCTTGACCGGAGGCGCGCCGCATCAAGGCGCTGGGCTTCGGCGCGGGCGTGGGCGGCCTTCGCCTCCGCTTGCCGCAGCGAAATCTCCGCGCGCGCGCGCGCCAGCCGCGCCTCGGCGCGTTTGATCTGGGCGAGCGTTTCGCCGTCATCAAGCGCGAACAGCGGATCGCCGGCCTGAACGCGGTCGCCCGCCTTGACGAAAACCGAACGCACGACGCCGTC
>CAZNXR010000089.1:0-5807 GCA_964576815.1 uncultured Caulobacterales bacterium
GCCGCTTACCCTCATCGAGGGGGTCATCGGCGCGGCGGCGCGGCTATGGGGCTTCCGCGAGGACCCCGAGATCACGCTTGAGGCCAATCCGGTCGACGCAGCCCGCTTCGATGACTTCCGCGCCGCCGGCGTCAACCGGCTCTCGCTCGGCGTACAGTCCTTCGACGACGCCGCGCTGAAATTTCTCGGCCGCGACCATGACGGGCGCACGGCGCGCGCGAGCGTCGATCGCGCACTGCAAGCGTTCCCCCGCGTCAGCGCCGATTTCATGTACGCCCTGCCCGGCCGGACGACCCGTCAGTGGGCGGAGGAATTGACGGCGGCCGTTGGAACGGGCCTCAACCATCTGTCGCTCTACCAGCTCACGATTGAGGCCGGCACCGCCTTCGACCGACAGGTCGCGAAGGGCCGCTGGTCGCCGCCGGACGACGGCGTCGGCGCCGACCTCTTCGACATCGCGCAGGAATTGACGGCGGCTGCGGGCCTTTCCGCCTATGAGATCTCGAACCATGCAAGCGCGGGCCATCGCTCCCGCCATAACGAAGCCTATTGGCGCCAGCAGGATTATCTTGGCGTCGGTCCCGGCGCGCATGGGCGCGTGACGATCGACGGAGAGCGCCGCGCCACCGAAACGGCGCGCGCGCCCGCCGACTATCTCGCCCGCACCGCGCGCGACGGTCACGCGCTGACGCTCGACGCGGCGCTGACGGAAGAAGAGCGCCGCATCGAAAAATTCGCGATGGGCCTGCGAACGATCGACGGCGTTGAAGCGGACGAAGATGATCTCGCAGCGCTAAGCTCTGCAATAAACGCGCTCATCGCAGAGGGATTTCTCAGCCGTGCTGGCGATCGCATCACCGCGTCGCCCATCGGCCGGCGGCTGCTCAACGCGGTGCTGGAGCGCTTGTTTGCGTGAAAGCACCTGCATAGGGCGAGGTTCGCCCCGCCGGGAAAGTCGGGCTGAAGCCCGCCCCAAGGACCCCGATGATTGATCCGGCGAAGGCGATTGACACAGGCCCCGCAAACGCGCTGCGACACCTCGCATGGAAAACGACATCGACGGGATCGGCCGTATCATTCAGCTTTCGGTGGCGCCGGTGTTTCTGCTGGTCGCCATCGGGTCCTTTCTTAACGTCGCGACGCAGCGGCTCGCGCGCGTCGTTGATCGCTCGCGCACGCTGAAGAAGGAGATCGCCGGGGTCGCGGAGGAAGCCGCGCGCGAGGGCGCGATCGTCGAACTGCGCGGCCTTTCAAAGCGCATCAGCCTCGCCAATTACGCGATCTATTTGTGGTCGGCGGCGGCGCTGCTCGTCGCGATCGACGTCGCGCTGCTGTTTGCGGGAGCGTTTGCGGGCGCGCCGCTTTACGGCGTCGTCGCGGCGTTGTTCGCGCTCGCCATGCTCGCCGTTATCGGCGGCTTCGGTTTCTTCATGGCGGAGATTTCCGTCGCGACGCGCACGCTGCGGATCAGGACGGATGCGATCCTCTTGGGCTCCAAAAAGGCATGAGGCCTCTTTCTTGCGCGCCGATCAACGCAACAGCTCTTCATCCACGGAGAGCTTCGCCGCAAGTCGAGGAAGAAGCTTCTTTCCCGGATCACGGTCGCCCCGCTCAATTTGCGAAATGTACTGAGCGCTTGTGCCTGCGGCCTTTGCAAGCTGAGATTGCGACAACCGCCGGTGCTCACGAAAGACCTTAATCGGAGGCTCCCCCGAAATTAGTCTTTGTACTATCTCCGCAGGATATACAGGCTCGCTGCGCATGCGATCGATTACACGTACGGCAGCTATGTCTTCAAGCGCTTCGGTCGCCTCAGTCAACGCAGCAACGGCGTCGTTAAATTTCTTCGAATCGAATGCTTTCGTTGCGGCCGCTACGGCGCCCCTTAGATTTTCGGCGGCCTCGTTCAGCGTTTCTGCCGCGGCTTCAAAGCTTTCGGCGCGTGTGGAATTTCTGCGGGACGAAGGCTTGCGCTCTTTCAGGGTATTCATCGGTACACCGAACTTCTATGGCCGATCGCAACGATAACGAGCGAATCGCTTTCGATGCGGCAAATGGCGCGATAATCGCCTTGCCGAATGCGCAGCCCTTCAACTCCGGACAATTGCCGCGCCCAAGGATGGTTTCCTCGCGGTTCAGCGGCGTATGCATCGATTTTAGCCATGATCGCTTGAGCTTCCTGCTTCGAAAGGGCGCGAAGGGTCTTCAGCGCTGCGCGAGCGTACAGGACCTGCAACCCCATTTGCTGACTATAGCAATTTGCTATAGTCCCCGCAAGCGGGCGCATGGCGCACTCGCCTAGCTTTTTTTACTTCGAGGCCGCGCGCGGCGGGGCGTCGACCTTCTCGATCCCCGAATAGGAAAGCCGCGCCTTCGACGAGAAAGACTTGAACATCGCGCTGCCTTCCGCGTCGGATTCCGAAGCGACCATCAGCGCGGGGCCGCCGGGCGCTTGCGGAGCGTAGACCTGCAACTGGCGCATCGCCCTGATTTTGACGGGCGCGGCCGGCTTGAACGGCTTCAGCGAGCGGATTTCGACCGAAGCGACGTGGCCTGCGCGGCGGTCGAGCGTCGCCGTCGCCGAGAGCGCGTCCTTCGCCGCCGCCGGCATGTCGGGATCGTCGAGCGGGATCGAAAAGACCGCCCTTTCGGCGTCCGCAGAAAGGAGCTTTGCCCCCGGCAGCGCCTTGGCGAGGCCTTCATAGACGAGCGCGTCGTCGGCGTCGTCGTTCTTGGTCATGCGAGCGAAGGCGACCTTCTCCCCCTTGCCGTATTGATCCTGAGGCGGATCGATCGCCGTCCAGCGTTCGCCGGCGGGCTTGCGCGGGTCGAAGCGCACGCGGAAGACGCGCGCCTTTTCCTCGCCGAGGTCGCGAAAATCGAGCGTGAAGGCGTAGCGGTCGGCGGCGTGCGCCTCGGCTTTTTCGACCGCCGCTTTCAATTCGGCGAAGGCGGCGTCGTCGGCCGCGGCCTCCGCGCCGACCATCAGCGCGCAAAGCGCCGCCATCCATCCGCGCAACGGTCAGCTCCCGGCGATGAAAGATTTCGGCGCGGCTTCGATGACGCGGATGCCGCCGGGCTGAATTTCAAGGATCGCAAGGCCGCGCTCGATCGTGCCTTGCGGCGTGAAGCGAAAGAGCCCGTCGGCGCCGAAATAGCCCGACCGCGAGACGATCAGCCGCTCGTCGAAGCGGTCGCGGCGGCGCGGCGCCTGCCCCAATCGCGCGGCGAGCAATGTCGCGTCATAGGCGAGCGAGGAAAGGCGCGGCGGCGTTTCGCCGAAGGCGGCGCGGAAGCGATCCTCGAAGTCGCGCGTGATCGCCGGATCGGGCGCGGCGAACCAGCCGCCCTTCAGCGCCGGTTCGCGCGTCAGGCGCGGATTGTTCCACGCCGACACGCCGAGGAGTTTCACCTCGTTGATGTTGACGTTGTAATAGGGAAGCAGCGGCGCGAGCGCGCGCAGGAGCGTTCCCTGCTCCGGCATCAGCACCGCCTGATAGCCGAGCGAATTGCCCCCCGCCCCGCCGACGGCGCGCGGATTGTTCGGATCATAGCCATGCCGCAGTTCCGGCGGGATGACCGCTTTCGAATAGGCGGCGAGGCGTTTGGCCGGCGCCAGCATCGCGTCAGGCGTCTGCTCGTAGCGCTCCTCATGCACGAGGACGCCGCCGCGGATGGCGAGTTCCTTCGAAAAGGCTGTCGATACGCGCTGGCCGTATTCATTCGCCGGGGCGAGGAGGCCGAAACGCTCGCGGCCGTTTTTCATCGCATAGTCGGTGACGCGCGCGATTTCGATCTCCGGCGGGAAGGAGAGGAGATAGACGCCGTCGCCCGCTGTCTCGATATCGGAGGAAAAGGCGATCAGCGGCGCATTGGCTGCGCGGGCGACCACCGCCGCAGCCGTGGTCTCCTCCGAGAAGAGAGGCCCGATAATGATCTCCGCTCCGTCGGCGAGCGCCGACCGCGCCGCCGCCGCTGCGCCCTCGGGCGTTCCGCGCGTGTCTTTCGGGATAAGCAGGAAGCGATCATCGCCTGCTTCGAAGGCCGCGAGCTGCGCGGCGTCGAACATCGAGGAGGCGACCTGCTGCACGGCCTCGGTCGCGCCGGTGAACGGAAGGAGCAGGCCGACCCGCACGGGCTCGGAATTCTGCAGATGCAACGGATTGACGAAGCGCCGCTCGTCATAGCGCGATCGCTCGCGCCCGTCCGGCGGGACCTCCCGCGGGTCGATGGGCCGCGCGTCTTCCTCGCCGATCACGACCGGGCCCGAAGGGCGCGTCTCGGACGTCGAGGCGCAGGCGGCGAGCATGAGCGCGCCGCCCGCGAGAAGGAGCCGGCCGAACTTCGACAGCATCATGAAATCACACCCTGAACCTGACGGCGCGCACCCTATCGCCGGCCGTCGGAGCCGTAAACCAACCCCGCCGAAAATGAACCGCGCCGGTTGACCCTCGCCTTGAAGCGGCGACAGGCTCCGCCCACCATGACGCGCCCCGAAAAGCCCCTCGAGCCCGGCCTTTATGTGGCGGCGACGCCGATCGGCAATCTTGGCGACGTCACTTACCGGGTCATTGCGGCGCTGAAAGCGGCTGACCGGATCCTCTGCGAGGATACGCGCCAGACGGCGAAACTGCTCGCCGCCTATGGGGTGACGGCGCCGATGAGCCCCTATCACGACCATAACGCCGATCGGGTGCGCCCGGGCGTTATCGCGGCGCTGAAGGACGGCGCGCGCTTCGTCCTTGTCTCTGACGCGGGAACGCCGCTCATCTCCGATCCGGGCGCCAAGCTTGTGCGGGACGCGCGCGCGGCGGGCGTGCGCGTCTTCCCGCTGCCCGGTGCTTCGGCCTTCGTCGCAGCGCTGTCCGCAGCCGGTGTGATGACCGACCGTTTCCTGTTTGCCGGCTTTCCGCCAGCGAAGGCGGAAGCGCGGCGCAAGTTCTTTTCGGGCCTCGCCGGCGCCCCGGCGAGCCTTGTTTTCTACGAGAGCCCGCAGCGGCTCAGCGACAGCCTTGCCGCGATGGCTGACGCGCTGGGCCCGCGCCGGGCGGTGATCGCGCGCGAACTGACCAAAATCCATGAGGAGTTCGTCGAAGACTCTCTCCCCGCCCTCGCCGCGCGTTACGCGGACGCGAGCCCGAAGGGCGAGATCGTCGTCATCGTCGATCCGCCTGCGGAGGAAATCGCCGCCGCGCCGGAAGATATCGACGCCTTCCTGCGCCGCGCGCTCGAAACGCAGACGCTGAAAGACGCCGCCGCCGCCGCCGCCGACGCCTTCGGCTTGCCGCGCAAGGAGGCCTATGCGCGCGCGCTGGCATTGAAGGGCGCGAAGTGAGGGCGCCTTCCGAGAAGCGCGTCCGCGCCGAGCGGTCGGGCCGCCTTGCCGAGACGCTGGCGGCTTTCGCCTATCGCCTCAGGGGTTTTGAGATCCTCGACCGGCGCTTCAAGGCGGCCGGCGGGGAGATCGACCTCGTCGCGCGGCGGGGAACGCTGCTCGTCTTCGCCGAGGTCAAGCGCCGCGCGGAAATCGATACAGCGCTTCTGGCCGTCACCTACAAGAACCGCCGCCGCATGGAGGCGGCCGTCAGAAGCTGGCTCGCCCGCCATCCAAAACTCAGCGGGTCCGACATCCGCTACGACATCGCCGCCATCGCCGGGTGGCGGGTCGAAATTGCGGCGGCGGCCTGGCGGGACGGGGAGTGAGGGATTGGGGACTAGGGACTAGGGAATAGGGACTAGGAGGTCGGGACGGACAGTGGGAGTCCTGCCCCCTAATCCCTAATCCCTAGTCCCTAGTCCCTAGTCCC
>CAZNXR010000089.1:5907-7713 GCA_964576815.1 uncultured Caulobacterales bacterium
TCCCTAGTCCCTAGTCCCTAGTCCCCGGCCTCCGCCTTGATCCTGCCGCCAACGCACCCCATCACCGGAACGTCGCCGCCGGGATCCGTTCCGATGCTGAAACAAGCTGCCCCCCGCCTGTTGCTCGTCCTTATGCTCGCTCTGGCCTCGGCCTGCGCGTCGAGTCGCAATCTTGATGACAGCGTCAGCGACATCGGCGCCGATTCGACGCTGAAGGCGGTGCTCTTCGCCGATCGCAAGCACGATTACGGCGATGTCGATCTCACGGTGTTCGAGGGGCGCCTGCTGCTTACCGGCACAATGCGGTCTGACGATGGACGCCAGCGCCTGGTGGAAAACGCCTGGAAGGCCGGCGGCGTCGATCAGGTGATCGATGAGATCGTCGTCGGCGGCCGCACCTCCGTTGGGCAGGGGTTCGAGGACGCGCGCATCGACACCGCCCTTCGCACAAAGCTCGTCTTCGACGGCGGCGTCCGCAGCGGCAATTTCAAGATCGCGGTCAGCCGGGGCGTCGTCTACCTTCTCGGCGCGACGATGTCAGAGCGTTCGCTCAACGATGCGCTCGAACTGGCGCGCTCGACCGGCGGCGTCGAGAAAGTCGTCAGTCACGTTCTCATCAAGGCGCCCTGACGCCGGCGCGCAGTGCTGCTAAGCCGTCGATTCATGAAAATCGCCATCCAGATGGACCCTATCGAAGGGGTCAACATCAACGCCGACACGACCTTCGACCTCGCGCTGGAAGCGCATGGGCGCGGCCATGAGATCTGGGTCTATCAGCCCGCCGCGCTCGCCCTCAGGGACGGGCGCGTCAGCGCAAGCGCGCGCAAGGCGACAGCACTCAAACGCGTCGAGGGCGCGCATGCGGTTCTCGCCCCCGCCGAGCGTCTCGATCTCCATGGGCTCGATATCGTGCTGGTGCGGCAGGACCCGCCTTTCAACATGGCCTACATCACCGCCGCGCAGATCCTTGAGCGGCTCCAGCCGGGCGTCCTTGTCGTCAACGATCCCCGCGCCATCCGCGACGCGCCGGAAAAGCTCTTCGTCACGCAGTTTCCTGACCTGACGCCGCCGACGCTGATCACGCGCGATCTCGCCGAAATTCGCGCCTTCCGGGCCGAGCACGGCGATATCATCTTGAAGCCGCTTTACGGCAACGGCGGCGCCGGCGTATTTCGTCTGACGACGGACGATACGAATTTCAACGCGCTGACCGAACTCTTCATGCAGGCCTATGCCGAGCCCGTCATCGCGCAGAAATACCTGCCCGCGGTGAGGCAGGGCGACAAGCGCATCATCCTCCTCGACGGGGAGGCGGTCGGCGCGATCAACCGCGTGCCCGCAGCCGGCGAAACGCGGTCGAACCTGCATGTCGGCGGCATGGCCGAAGCGGTCGAGATGACGGAGCGCGATCAGGAAATTTGCGACCGTATCGGCCCGGCGCTGTCGGAGCGCGGCCTCATCCTCGTCGGCATCGACGTGATCGGCGACTATCTGACCGAAATCAACGTCACCTCGCCGACCGGCGTCCAGGAAATCCGCCGTTTCGGCGGACCTGACATATCGGCGCTGTTCTGGGACTGGGCCGAGGGCCGGGTCGAGACGGCGTAGGGGGCCGTAGGGCGGGATTCACTCCGCCGTAAAGGCGTTAACCATAAATGTTTACCCTAATTATTTCTTGACGGTGAATTTGTTTGCGTCTAGGGTTCGTGCGTCGCGCCGGGGAACGCCTCCCCGGCGCGATTTGCGTTTTCCGCCGCTGAAGAGCGGCGCTTTGACAAGTCCGGTTTGTCGCGCGGTTCGACCCTG
>CAZNXR010000090.1:0-7707 GCA_964576815.1 uncultured Caulobacterales bacterium
TTGCGCGCCAGGGCTGGCTCGCCGACAGGCCGGTCGCGCGCTCGAGTCACAAGGCGCCGACGCCGCGCACGGGCGGCGTCGCGGTGATGATCGGCTTTCTTGGTCCGGCGCTCGCGCTGTCGATCGTCGAACCCGGCCTTTGGAAATTTACGGCGCTTGTGTTCGGCGCCTTCGCGCTCGGCTTGGCCGACGATGCGCGGCCGACGCCGGCGGTGATGAAGCTGCTCGGCCAGACGGGGATCGCGGCGCTGTTCGTTTACCTGTTCGGCGCGGTGGAGACGCTGCCTGCGCCGTTCATCGGCGCCGTCGCGCTGGGGGGCGCCGCCGCGCCGCTGACGGTTTTCTGGATCGTCGCTTTCATGAACGCCTACAATTTCATGGACGGCGCCAATGGGCTTGCGGCGACCGCGGCGATTTTCGGCCTTTCCGCGCTCGCCGTGGCGATCGCAGCCTCAGGGGCGGGGTCCCCGGCGGCGGCGGCGGCGCTGCTCGCCGCGAGCGTCTTCGGGTTTTTGCCGCTCAACTTTCCGGCGGGCCGGCTTTTTCTCGGCGACGGCGGCAGCCAGTCGATCGGCTTTGCGCTCGCCGCGCTCGCCGTTTTCGCCGCGCAAGCGGGGCAGGGCGCAGTCTCCGCTCTCCTCGCGCCGACGATATTCCTGCCGTTCCTGTTCGATGTCGCCTTCACGCTCGTCCATCGCGCCGCGCGCCGGCGCAACCTCGCCGAAGGCCATAACGAGCATCTCTATCAGCTGCTCATCAGGCTCGGCGCCCGGCATTCGTCGGTGACGGCGCTCTATCTCGCCCTCGTCGCGCTCTCGACGCTCGCCGCGATTTTCGCCAATGCCCTGCCGGCGTCCTGGCAATTCATCGCGCCCGCCGGACTTGCGGCTCTTTTTCTCGCGCCCGCGCTGTTTCTCTATCGCAAAGCGGAGGCCGCAGGGCTGCTCGCCGCGCCGGCGCCGCCTGCGGCGGTCCCGCTCGCCAAGGCCGCCGAATAAGGGTCAGGCGATGCGGGCCACCGACTGCGCGGCGATCACGGCGAGCTGCGCGCTGAAAGCGTTCTGCGGGGCGAGGGCGAGATCGTCGAGCGCGCGCGCCGCATAACGCCGTGCGCAGGCGAATGTGTCATCGAGCGCCCGCGTCGAGGCGATCAGCGCGCAGGCGCGCTCGAAATCGCCCGGACGCTGGCGCCCTTCGGCGATCGTCCGGCGCCAGAAATTGCGATCGGGTTCGCTGGCGCGGTCGAAGGCGTAGACGACCGGCAGCGTCATCTTTCCTTCGCGGAAGTCGTCGCCGACGCTCTTGCCGAGCGATTGTTCGCGCCCCGAATAGTCAAGCGCGTCATCGACGAGCTGGAAGGCGACGCCGAGATTGCGGCCGAAGCTTCGCATCGCTTCTTCGCTTCCGGGGTCCGCCCCGGCGACGATCGCGCCCGCCTGCGTTGCGGCGGCGAACAGCGCCGCCGTCTTCGATTCGACGACGGCGAGGTACATCTCGAACGTCGCTTCGAGGTTCTTCTGCGTCGCGAGTTGCAGGACTTCGCCCTCGGCGATGACGCCCGACGCGCGCGACAGGATCTGCAGCACTTTGAGGTCGCCGGCAGCGACCATCAGCTCGAACGCCTGCGCGAACAGGTAGTCGCCGACGAGCACGCTTTCCTTGTTGCCCCAGATGATGTTGGCGGTTCGCTCGCCGCGCCGCAGCGACGAAGCGTCGACGACATCGTCATGAAGGAGCGTCGCGCCGTGAATAAGCTCGACCGCGGCGGCGAGCTTGATGTGATCTTCGCCAGCGTAGCCGAAGAGCCGCGCGGCGGCCAGCGTCAGCAGAGGCCGGAGGCGCTTGCCGCCGGAATTGATGAGGTGGCTCGCGATTTCGACGATCATCGGCGCGCGCGAGCGCATGGCGGAGAGGATCGTGTGGTTCACCGCTTCAAGATCGGCGGCGCAAAGCGCGCGCAGGCCGGCGACAGCTTCCGCAAAGTCTTCCTGCTGGCGCGCGGGCGCCGGCGAAACGGTGGTGAGCGCGAGTTCCAAGACGCCTCGGACGGATTGCAAAGGGTCGCTTAGGGAAGATGGCGGGTCGGGCCATACCGGGTCAAGGCGCGCGCTTGCGACCGATTGCGCCCAACCGATGAGGTGATGCGGCGTATCGTCCCCCTTTGAGGGCCGGGCGTTGTTGCGGGCGCGCCGGTTTCACGGGTAGTCTCAACGCGCTCATCAACTGGCCAGGGCATGAACTCGGTCGCCGGCGTCATCGCAGGATTTCTCGTCATCGGCGGCGCTGTCGCGCTGATGAGGTTCGGCGCGCGCAAGGCCGGCGACCTCCGCCGGGCGATCGACGAACTGCGCGGCGAGGCGCAGGGTCCGGGCGGCGACATTCTCGATTTCGAGCGCGATCCGGCGACCGGCGTTTTTAAGGCGAAGCCCTGAAGCCTGCGCCCTGAAGCAGGCGATTGGGCTGGCTGTCCGGTGCGCGTCCCGGCTAAACTTTCGCAAAAGCATCGGTCGCAGGAGGCGACGTCTTGCCAGTCACGTCAGCGCCGCTGCGCCTCGCCTTCATCGACTTTGAAGCGTCGGGCCTCGGGCCTTTTTCCTGGCCGATCGAAGTCGGCTGGGCGCTCGACGACGGCGTAACCGACTCGGTGCTCGTCAGTCCGGCGCCGTCGTGGTCGATGGACGCCTGGGACCCCCGGGCCGAGCGCCTGCACGGCATCAGCCCGCGCATGCTCAGCGATCTCGGCCTCGATCCCGCCGAGGCGTGCAAGCGGATCGAGGCCGCGCTCGCCGGGCGCACCGTCTATTCGGACGCCCCGGACTGGGACGGTTTCTGGATGCTCCGCCTGTTCCAGGCGGCGGGCCGGCGCTGCGACATCAGGCTGCACGATTTCGCCCGCGCAATGCCGCCTCTCTCGAACGAAGCGAAGGCGAAACTTCTTCAGCAGGCGGATCGTCTGGCCCCGCGCCGACACCGCGCCTCCGAAGACGCGCTGCATCTTCTGACGATCCATCGCCTCGCCGCCGAGGGGCTGCAAAGCGAATGACGGGCGATGCGGCGGACAGCAGCGCGCGCCGCCTGCGCGTCGCGATCGAGGGCGGCGACGTCGCGCTTTTGCGGTTCGGGCGCGAAGGCGCGCCGCCGCTTCTCTTTGCGCACGCCAACGGTTTTTGCGCTTCCGCCTATCGGCGGATGTTTCTCAATCTCGGCGATCGCTTTGACATTTTCGCCGTCGATCAGCGCGGCCATGGCCGGACGACGCTCGCCGCCGAGCCCCAAGGCCATCGCAGCATGGCGGTCTTCGGCGACGATCTCCGCCGCATCAAGGCTGCGCTGGCGCCGCTTGTTTCGGGCCGCCCCTTCGTGCTTGCCGGACACAGCCTCGGCGGCGTCGCCGTTGCGAAAGCGGCGGCGGGGGATGCGGGCGTCGCGGCGATTCGTCTGATCGAACCGGTCGCCATGCCGGACGCCTGGAATGCGATCGCCGGCGCGCCCTTCTGGCCGATGATCGCGCCGCACATTCCCCTTGTGCGCACCGCCGCGCGCCGGCGCAGCGGCTGGCCGGACCGGCAGGCGGCGTTCGAAAGCTACGCCCGCAAGCCCTTCTTCGCCGGGTGGCAAGACGGCGTCCTCGCCGATTACCTTGAAGACGGTCTCGCGGACCATGGGGACCGCGTAACTCTCGCCTGCGCGCCCGCATGGGAGGCGGCGAATTTCGCCGCGCAGGCCAATGATCTCTGGGGCTCGCTCGCGCGGGCGCGGTCGCCGGTCAGCGTCCTTGCGGCGCGGCACGCCTCCTCAACCGTGCCGAAAGGCGCCGAGGCCCGGTTCCGCCGGATCGGGGCGCGGGTTGAGCGGGTGAGCGGCCCGACGCACCTCGTCCCCTTCGAGAATCCCGCGCTCGCCGCGCAATTCCTCCTCGGCGCGACATAAGCCTTGGAGGGTGCGGTCCCTTTTGCTATGCGGGCGCCGAACTTACGCGGGTCCAGTCGCGCCGCACGCTGTCGCGGCCGCCGGCGCCCGGCCCTTCAGCGTTTCAACCGAGGTTTTTCACCATGAGCCAGACCGCCCCATCCGCCCAGATTTCGGGACAGATGTTCCTTTACCGGCGCCCGGAACTGCTCACCACGCAGGCGCATGGCGATCTTGGCGTGCGCGCCGCGTCAAAGCCCTATCAGTTCTGCGCCACCGCGCGCGCGGTTCCGCTGACGATCTCTGAAGTCGCGGAAGCAAGCCGCTATTACCCGATCGTCTTCGGCTCGCCGGAAGATCTCCAGCCCGTCGCGATCGTCGGGCTCCTCGACGACGTCAACCTCTTCGTCGATGAAAACGGCAACTGGGACCCTTACGCCTATGTTCCCGGCTACATCCGCCGCTATCCGTTCGGCATTGCGGCGGAGCAGGGCGGCGACCGCTTCGCGCTCGTCATCGACGCCGGGTTCGAAGGCATCGACCGCGACGCCGACCGCAAGCTCTTCGCCGGCGGCGAGCTGAGCGATCTGTCGAAACAGGCGATGGAATTCACCAAGACCTATGAGGCCGACCGCCGCCTCACCGAACAGGTCATGAAGCAGGTGAAGGAGCTGAACCTCGTCACCGGCCAGTCCGCGCAATACACCCCGGCGGGGAGCCTCGAGCCGCAGTCTTTCGCGAACTATCTCGGCGTCGATGAGGCCAAGCTCGCCTCCCTCTCCGACGAGGATTTCCTGAAGATCCGCAGGCTGAACGTCCTTCCGGTTCTCTACGCGCACCTCCTGTCGCTCGGGAACTGGCGCAGCCTCATCCTCCGCCGGATGCGCCGTTTCAATATGACCGAGACCGAAGCGGCGTCGGTGCGCCAGTCGTAAGGCGTTCACGTCTCGGCGAGAGGCGCGAGCGGCCCGGCCGCTTGCGCTTGGCGTTAACCCCTTCGCCCCTTAATGAGGCGGCATGAAGCGCCTCTTGTCCGCTGCGGCCCTGCTCGCCGTTTCCGCCGCACCGGCGGGGGCGCAAGAGGTCGTGGTCACGGATCATGCCCGCTCGAGCCTTCACGCGCAGACCGACGGCGTCGCGCCGGGCGGCGCGGTGCGCCTCGCCCTTCATCAGGCGCTTGAAGAAGGCTGGCACGTCTACTGGAAGAATCCCGGCGATTCCGGCTTGCCGCTTGAAACGATCTGGACGCTGCCGGACGGCGCCGTCGTCAGCGCCGTCGATTATCCCGCGCCCCACCGCATCGCGATCGGTCCGCTCGTCAATTTCGGCCATGAGGGCGAGCCGGTCTTCACCGCGACGCTGACGGCGCCCGCCGACGTTCCCGTCGGATCGGCGCTGGACGTCCGGCTCGAAGCGACCTGGCTTATCTGCGCCGATATCTGCGTGCCCGAAACCGGCGTCTTCAACCTGTCGCTGCCGGTTCTTGCAGACCCTCCGGTGAACGCGGCAGCGGCGCCGATCTTCGCCGCAGCCGCCGCAGCGGCGCCCGAACCCGCCGCGGCCGCGTATAATGTCGCCGACAACCAACTCGTCGTCGAAGTCTCGCTCGGCGGCGCGACGGCGTCGGGCGCCTATTTCTTCCCGGAGGCGGACAATCTTGTGGCGCCGACCGCGCCCCAGCGCTTTCAGCGCGCGGGCGACATCGTGCGGCTGTCGATGCCGTCGCTGAAATCCGCCGAAGGCGTGTTGAAGGGCGTCGTCAGCATCGAAACGAAAGAGGGCGCGCGCGCCTACGCCGTTGAAGCCGTCGCCGATCCCTCGATCGCGCTTTCGGCTTCGCCGCTCGCGCAGGCCCCGCCGCCGGCGCCGGCGGCGGGATCGCTACCCGGATTGCTGCTCGCCGCCTTCATCGGCGGGGCGATCCTCAACCTGATGCCGTGCGTCTTTCCGATCCTGTTCGTAAAGGCGGCGTCCTTCGCCGCCGCCGGCGCCGACCCGAAACTGATGCGCCGTCACGGCGCGCTTTATGCGGCGGGCGTCATCTCGACCTTCGCGGCGCTCGGCGCATCGCTGCTGGCGCTGCGGGCGGCGGGCGAGGGGCTTGGCTGGGGCTTTCACTTGCAATCGCCCATCGTCGTCGCTCTGTCGGCCTATGTGCTGTTCGCGGTCGGGCTCAATCTCGCCGGCGCCTTCACGGTCGGGCAGGGATTGCAGAATGCGGGCGCCGGCTTGGTGTCATCGGCCGGGGGCGATGCGGCGGCTTTCCTGACCGGCGTTCTCGCCGTCTTTGTCGCCGCGCCTTGCGTCGGTCCGTTCCTGACCGCGCCGATCGGCGCTGCCGCCTTGCTGCCGCCCGCCGCCGGCATGGCGATCTTCATCGCCATGGCGCTGGGGCTTGCGGCCCCTTATGTCGCGCTCTCCTTTTCGCCGGCGCTGGCGCGCCTTCTGCCGAGGCCCGGCGCCTGGATGGAGCGCTTTCGCCAGCTCCTCGCTTTTCCGGTGTTCGCCGCGAGCGCCTATTTCATCTGGGTCCTCAGCGCGCAGACAGGCAGCGGCGGCCTGGCGCTCGCCTTGGGCGGGCTTGTTCTGCTGGCGCTCGCCGCGCGGCTCTGGGAATGGGGACGGCAAGGCGGCTGGGCGCGGCCTGCGGCCTTCGTGTCGCTGCTTGTCGCGGCGCTTCCTGTCGCCCTTTTGCGTCCTACGCCGGCGGTCGCGCGCGAGGTCGGCTATGCGGTCGGCGAGACCGTCGCCTTCGACGCCGCCGATATCGATCAGCGCCGCGCCGCCGGCGAAGCGATCTTCATCGACTTCACCGCGGCCTGGTGCGTCACCTGTCAGGTGAACAAGCTGACCGTCCTCTCGTCCAAAAAGGTCGCAAGCGCCTTCGCCGCCGCCGATGTCACCTTCGCCGTCGCCGACTGGACCAATCGCGACGAGAAAATCGCCGACGCGCTCGCCTCATTTGGCGCGAACGGCGTGCCTCTTTATGTATTCTATCCGCGAGGCGGGGAGGCGGTGGTGCTGCCCCAGCCGCTGACCGAAGCGGCAATCCTCTCCCTAGTAATGTCCCAGAAAGAAGGAGCCTGATGATGAAGAAATTTTTCGCCCTCGCTGCGGCGAGCGCCGTGCTCGCCGGCGCCGCTTTCGCCGATCCGGCGATTGACGCCGCCGCGCCCGCCTTTTCGGGGCCGGCGTCGAGCGGGGAGACGATCTCGCTCGATCAGTTCAAGGGCCAGACCGTCATCCTCGAATGGGCCAATGACGGCTGCCCATTCGTCCAGAAGCACTACGACACCGGCAACATGCAGAAGACCCAGAAGACCGCCAATGACGCCGGCGCGGTCTGGATCACGGTGATGTCATCCGCCCCCGGCAAACAGGGGCACGCGGATGCGACCCGCGCCAACAAGCTGATGAAGGAATGGGCGTCGGCGCCCGACTACATCCTCCTCGATGCGGACGGGGTCGTCGGCCAGGCTTATGGAGCAAAGACGACGCCGCAGATGGCCCTGATCGATAAGGAAGGCGTGTTGCGCTACGCCGGCGCGATCGACGATAAGCCCTCGGCGAACCACGCGACGGTCAACGGCGCCAACAATTACGTGCTCGCAGCGCTCGCCAGCGTCGAAAAGGGCGAGCCGGTCGCCGTGAAGGAGACCAAGCCCTATGGCTGCTCGGTGAAATACAAGTCCTAGATCAGGAGGCCGAAGCGATCGTTACGGACGCGGGCTCGGCGATGGGCCCGCGTTCGGCCGCCTTGAAGCCGAAGATCGCCGTCGCGGCGATGACGACGACGGC
>CAZNXR010000091.1:0-7623 GCA_964576815.1 uncultured Caulobacterales bacterium
CCGCCGCGGAAGACATCGGCTGCGAAGAAGCCGTTGCAGAAGGGGTTGTTCGATTGAGGCGCACCCTTTGACCGGCCCCGCATCACCACGATAGAAACCCCTCCATGAACCCATTTGACGGCAGCGCGCAGGGCCGGGACGGCGAGGCGGTCCTTGAATATCGGGACGCCGAGTTCGCGGTGATCCGCCCGGGGCGCTATGTGCGCTGCGCGGTGACCGGCGCGAGGATCGCGCTGGAAGCGCTGAAATATTGGAATGTCGATCGGCAGGAAGCATACGCCTCGCCCGAAGCGGCGATGACCGGCTTCGGCTACCTGCCGAAACCCTTAAATCCTTGAACCGAAGGCGGATGCGATGAAGCGGGCGGGCGTGATGTTGACGGCGGCGATCATCTTGATGGGATGCGCCTCAGCCGAACCCGAAGCGATCGCCTCGGCGCCGGTCGCAAACACGCCCGATGAAGCGCTCGTCAAAAAGGCAAGTTTCGACGACGCGATGAAAAGCGTCGAAGAGCGCCAGAAGGTGTTCGACGATCCGGCGACGTCGGTCATTCTGCAGGGTGATTTCGTACAGGGCGGGCTCCTGCGCGGACAGACTTTACCCGGAGCCAAGGCGACGCTTGACGGCGAGCCGGTGCCAGTCGCTTCCGACGGCAAGTTCCTGCTCGGCTTTGGCCGCGACCATGGCGCGAGCGCGCTGCTTGTCGTCACGCTCGACGACGGCAGCGTCGTGCGCCGCGCGATCGAGATCGGCAAGCGCAGCTTCAAGATCGAGCGCGTCGACGGCCTCGATCAGTCCAAGGTTTCGGGCTTCACGCCGGAGCAGCTCGCGAAAATCGCCGCCGACAGGGAAAAGAAATCGGCTGCGCGCGCGATCCGCGCCGACGAGCCGATGTGGGCGACGGATTTCGCCTGGCCGGTGACAGGGCGGATCAGCGGCGTTTTCGGATCGCAGCGCATCCTCAACGGCGAGCCGCAGAACATGCATGGCGGCGTCGATGTCGCCGCACCGACCGGCACGCCGATCAAGGCGCCGGCGCCAGGTATCGTCCGCCTCGCTGAACCCGACATGTATTTCGAGGGCGGCCTTGTCTTCATTGACCACGGCACGAGCCTCGAAAGCGCGTTCATGCACATGTCCCGCATCGACGTGAAAACCGGCGACCGGGTCGAGAAGGGGCAGGTTCTGGGCGCCGTCGGCGCAACAGGCCGCGCGACCGGCCCCCACATGCACTGGGGCCTCAAATGGACCGACACCCTCGTCGATCCGCAGCTCGTCGTCGGGGAGATGCCGGCAGCGGCTGCAGCGGCAGCCAGAAACTAGGTTTGAAATCAGGAACCTAGAGCCCAAAAAGACCACGATGAGAACGCTTTCCTTACGCTCATCCCCGCGCAAGCGGGGATCCAGAGCCAAGCAGCGTTGCGTTTTGATGCGTGGATTCCCGCTTTCGCGGGAATGAGCGGGGCGAGAGCGCGACTCGATCTGCTCGCAACTCTCTGAGGACGACGGGTCTTCGGAAGGCCCCGGCCCCGCGCCCACCCGATTCCCGGATCGGCTTTCCCTGATTGACAATCATTCGCATTTGCAGCACAAAAGGCCGTTCAAAAAACGCGATCACGCCCCGGGTTCCATGTACGTCTGCATCTGCAACGCGCTGAAAGACCGCCAGATCAAGGCTGAAGCTGGAGCGGTGAAATCCGTCGGCGAAGTGTTCCGCCGTTGCGGCACACGCCCCCAGTGCGGCAAGTGCCTTCCCGACATCGCGAAGATGATCGAGGAAGCGCGCGGCTGCGAACACGCCGGCATCGCCGCCGAGTGACGCCGACAGGCCCTTAATTTTGAAATCGATTCGCGTTCGCGCATTTTTCCGCGCGAGTGATAACCGCTTGCACGAATAGCGGTTGAGGCGCGCGCCGATCTTCTTATGGTCGCCGACACAAACACAAAGGAGAACGGCGCGTGAAAGGCGACCCGAAAGTCATCGAGTATCTCAACAAGGCGCTGCGGCTGGAGCTGACTACGGTCAACCAGTACTTTCTGCATGCGCGCATGTTCAGGAACTGGGGCTTCGAGCGTCTCGGAAAGATCGAGTACAAGGAATCGATCGACGAGATGAAGCACGCCGACACGCTCATCGAGCGCATCCTCTTCCTCGAAGGCCTGCCGAACGTCCAGGACCTCGACAAGGTCTATATCGGCGAGAACGTGAAAGAGTGCCTTGAGCTCGACCTCCGCGCCGAGCACCGCGCGCATCCGCTCTACAAGGAAGCGATCGCCTATTTCGAGACCGTGCGCGATTATGTCAGCCGCGAGATCATGGAGCGCATTCTCGAATCCGAGGAGGAGCATATCGACTTCCTCGAGACGCAATTGCAGCTGATCGACAAGCTCGGCGTGCAGATCTACCTTCAGGCGCAGGTGAAGAAGGAAGACGACTGATGCTTCGGATCGCGCTCGCCGCCCTCGCAGCGCTTGCCGTCGCCTGCACGCCGCCGCCTGAAGGGCCTTCCGCCGCGCCTCTCCCGGTCGCGGCGGCGGCGGACACGGCGGACGAGGGCGCTGCGCCGTCAGGGCCCACAACGCCCGAAATCGGGGCGCGCGGCGGCATGTGCGGGGGCTTCGCCGGCTTTCAGTGCAAGAACGCGGGCGACTATTGCGCGATGGAGCCGAAGGTCTGCGTTGAGATCGCCGACGCCGCCGGCGTCTGCACGGAAAAGCCGACGATTTGCACCATGGATTATCGCCCCGTTTGCGGCTGCGACGGGCAGACCTATTCGAACGCCTGCGCCGCCGCCGGCGCCGGGGTCAGCGTCGGCGCGGAAGGGGAATGTCCGCAGGCGGAATGAACGCGCGGTTCTCGCCGCTTCGTTTCACAGGCCCGCTAACAGCACGCTGCGCGCCGCCGACAGCGCATCGCGAAATACTCGCCGCTCACCGGTCGCCTGCGTAACGATCAGCGCGCCTTCAATGCCGATCACCGCTTCGACGGCGCGCGCGCGCGCTTCAGCGGGTTTGAGCCCCGCCGACCTCAGCGCCGCCGCGATCGCGTCGATCCACTCGACGATGATGGCGCGGATCGGCGCCGCCGCAGCGCCGGACGGCAACATGTTAGCGACGAGACATGGGCTTGCGCCGCCCTCATACATGGCGTCCGTTATCGCCAGCATCGCCGCAATTTTCGCCGCGATCGGGGCGTCGGCGCGCAGCGGCTCAAACACTTTTGTGCGCATTGATTGCAACGCATAGGCGCCCACCGCTTCAGCCATGTCGGGCTTCCCATCGGGAAAATGATGATAAAGGCTCGACTTGCCGAGACCGGTCGCCGCCGAAATATCTGACAGCGATACGCCGTCATAACCTGCCCGCCGGAACAGGTCATAAAGCGCGGAAACGATCTCCCCGCGCGAGGCGTTTTCGGACCTCGAATCCTTATCTCTCTTGATCTTCTGTTTCATCGTCACGCCTTCAGCGCTGAATCCGCGGGCTGATCAAAGTCCGGCGCCATGAACGCCGCAACGCCCGCTGAACGCCGCACCGGCGGCGCCGGCGCGGCGTCTTTGCGGACCTCGTTCAGGCGGCGCGCCGCGCGGCGACGGCCGGGAAATCGATCGCGGTCTTGAACACCTCATTGAGATAGTTGGTGAAGACGTTCACCGCGACATTGCCGACGATTTCGACAAGCTCGGCGTCGCTGAGGCCGGCGGCGCGCGCGTCCGCAATGTCGGCGTCGGAGACCGCTCCGCGCTCGACCGCAATTTTGCGCGCCAGGCGAACCGCAGCGTCCGCTTTCGGATCGCTGGAGCGGCCGTCGCGATTGAGGGCGATCTCGTCATCGGAAAGCTTCACGAGATTTTTCGCGATGTAGGTATGCGCGGAATTGCAATAGTCGCAGCCGTTGACGTTGGCGACCGCGAGCGCGATCCGCTCGCGCGTCGCCGCATCGAGGACGCCTTTTCCGAGCGCGCCGGAGAGCGACAAAAGGCCGTCGAGCGTTTGCGGGCTGGTCGCCGTGAGGAGGTAGAGGTTCGGGGCCTTGCCGAGTTTCGCCTTGACGGCGCTGAGCGCTTCACGCGCGGCGGCGGGGGCGGCTTCGATCGAGGCGGGGGCGGCGATGCGGGGCATTGGGGGCTCCTTCTGGGGGGTTTTAATGGCTGGCGACGAGGCGCCGTCTTGGTGACAGCCGGCATGTACCGATCGATCGGTATAGTCGCAAGGGCGCGCCGCGCGTTCTCCCGCAGACGTGAGCCGGCGCGACCGGCGCGCGAGGCGAAAACCTTCGAGGCGCCATGCTTGCCGGTTTGCACGGCCTCACCCATAGTCAGTTGCACATGGCGAGCGAGGGCGACGGCGGTTTTCTTCTTCAGGCGGCGACATATCTCGGCGCGGCAGCAATCGCCGTTCCGGTTTTCAACCGGCTGAAGCTCGGGTCGATCCTCGGTTATGTCGCGGCCGGCGTTGCGGTCGGTCCCTACGCGCTCAATCTGCTGCGGCAGGAAGAAGGCGTCTTTCATGTCGCCGAATTCGGCGTCGTGCTTTTTCTCTTTGTCATCGGACTTGAACTGTCGATCGCGCGGCTGTGGGCGCTCCGGCGCGATATCTTCGGGCTCGGCGTCGCGCAAATGGCGCTAACGGGCGCGGTCATCGCCGGCCTGTTTGTCGCGTCGAGCATGATGGCGACGCCGGCGGCGATTATCGCCGGGCTGTCGCTGGCCTTCTCTTCAACCGCCTTCGCCCTTCAATATATGAAGGACCAGGGCGAGCTGAACACCAGCTACGGCAATCGCGCCTTTCCGGTGCTCTTGTTGCAGGACCTCGCGGTCGTGCCGCTGCTCGCCGCCATCCCCTTCGCCGCAAGCGCGCATGCGGGCGAGGCGAGTTTCAACATGGCGCAGGGATGGTCCGGCGCGCTGAAGGCTGCGGGCGTCATCGGCGCGCTGATCCTCGCCGCGCGGTTCGCGCTTAATCCGGTGCTGCGCCTCGTCGCGAGCGCGGGCTCGCGAGAGGCATTTGCAGCGACGGCGCTGTTCCTGGTCGCGGCGGTGTCGCTCGCGGTCGCCTGGGCGGGCCTGCCCATGGGCCTTGGGGCGTTTCTCGCCGGCGCTCTCCTCGCCGAGTCGGCCTATCGTCATCAAATCGAGACCGACATCGAACCGTTTCGCGGGCTTCTTCTCGGCCTCTTTTTCATTTCGATCGGCATGCGGCTTGATCTTCGCGCGATCGCCGACGCCTGGGCGATCGTCCTCGGCGGCGCGCTCGGTCTTGTCGCCATAAAGGCGGGCCTGCTTTACGGCCTGGCGCGCGCCTTCGGATCGCAACATCACGACGCCCTGCTGACCGGCGTGGTCTTGAGTCAGGGCGGCGAATTCGCGTTCGTCGTCTTCAGCGTCGGCGCTGACGCGCTGTTATTTTCGCGCGGCGAGGCGGGCCTTCTATCCGCAATCGTCACCATTTCGATGGTGATGACGCCGTTCCTGATGATGGCGGCGCGCACGATGCGCCCGGCCGTGACGGAGAACGCAGAAGGGCTCGACACCCCGCGCAGCGGCGAGGGTCACGTCGTCATCGCCGGATTCGGGCGCATGGGGCAGATCATCTCGCAAGTCGTCAGCGCCGCGAATATCGACGTCATCGCGATCGACAAGAGCCCGTCGCACATCCGCAACGCCGAGCGCTTCGGCTTCAAGGTCTATTACGGCGACGCCTCGCGCCTCGATACGCTGCTGACGGCGGGCGCGGCGGACGCGCGCGCCGTCATTTTCTGCATGGACGATCGCGAGGCGGTGAAGCGCGCCATTGAAGCGCTGCGCCAGCGTTTGCCGAACGCCTTCATTCTCGCGGTCGCCCATGACCGCCTCCACGAAATCGACCTCAGGCCCATCGGCCCTGACGTTATCGTGCGCGAAACGCTTGAATCGAGCCTCCTCATCGCGCGCAAGGCGCTCGAAAAACTCGATTTCCCCAGCGAGCTTATCGATGATTTCATCGAACAGTTCAGAAAGCGCGACCGCGAACGCCTGCTCGCCCAGATGGATTACGGGCCGGATGCGGCGAAAGATCTGATGCACGAGAAATTCGAACGCGGCGGCGTCGAACGTCGTTAAAGCCGCTCATAGGCGCCGAGCGTCAGGAATTCCGCGAACTCCGCTTCAAGGCACAGTTTTTCGAGCAGCGCCGACGCCTCCGCGAAGCGGCCTTGCGCCCACCGCTCATCGCCTAGCTCGCGCCGGACGACCGCTTGCTCCCCTTCGAGCGCATATCGGAACAAATCGGCCGTCATCGTCTCGCCGTTCTGCAGCCGCGCGCCGTTCCTGATCCATTGCCAGATCGAAGCGCGGCTGATTTCGGCGGTCGCCGCGTCCTCCATCAGCCCGTAAATCGCAACGGCGCCGAGGCCGCTGAGCCAGGCTTCGATATATTGAAGCGCGACGCGGATATTCGTCCGGAGACCGTCATCCGTATACGGACCTTCCGGCGCGGCGAGGAGGTCGGCGGCCGTAACGGCTGCGTCGTTCCCGCGCGTCACGTCGATCTGGTTGGTCTTTCCGGGCTTGAAGGCTTTGGAATAAACCTCATTGACGACGCCGGCGAGCGCCGGGTGCGCGATCCACGACCCGTCATGGCCGTTGTCGGCCTCACGCTGCTTGTCGGCCCTCACCTTTTCCTTGTTCGCGGCGTCCTCCGCCGGCGTCTTGGCGGGCAGGAACGCCGACATGCCGCCCATGGCGAGCGCGCCGCGGCGGTGGCAGGTGCGGATCAGCAGCCGCGAATAGGCGTCGAGGAAAGGCTTGGCCATCGTCACTGAATAGCGGTCCGGCAGCATCCGGTCAGAATGCGTTTTCAGCGTCTTGATGTAGCTGAATATGTAGTCCCAGCGCCCGCAATTGAGCGCCGCCGCGTGATCCTTCAGTTCAAAGAGGATCTCGTCCATCTCGAAGACCGCCGGCAGGGTCTCGATGAGCATTGTCGCCTTGATCGTCCCGACAGGGACGCCGACCTTCGCTTGCGCGGCGACGAAGACCTTGTTCCACCACCGCGCTTCTTCCGCATGCTCAAGCTTCGGAAGGTAAAAATACGGGCCCGAGCCGATATCGGCCAGCGCCTTCCAGTTATGGAAGAAGTAGAGCGCGAAATCGAACAGCCCGCCCGGCACGCGCTTGCCGTTCCGCAGCACATGCTTCTCGTCGAGGTGAAGGCCGCGCACGCGCGCGATCAGCGTCGCCGGATTATCCTTCAGCGCGTAGGCCTTGCCCGAGGCAGGCTCGGCGAAAGACAGCGTGCGCCGGATCGCGTCGCGCAGATTGTTCTGGCCGTCGATGACGTTCGCCCAGGACGGCGCGAGCGCGTCCTCGAAATCCGCCATGAAGACCTTCACGTCCGCGTTGAGCGCATTGATGATCATCTTGGCGTTGACGGGGCCGGTGATTTCGACGCGGCGGTCGAGAAGGTCCTTCGGCAGCGGCCCGACCTTCCAGTCGCCGTCCCGGATCTCCCTGGTGTCGGTGCGGAAGCCGGGCAGCGCGCCGTCGTCGATTCTGGCCTGCCAACGCCGGCGAGCCGCGAGAAGCCCGTCGCGTTCGGCGGCGAAGGCATCGACGAGTTCGCACAGGAAACGAGCCGCGTCCG